>JBFJON010000066.1:0-6737 GCA_041617575.1 Nitrospirales bacterium
CAAGAATTCGATCCGCCCGCTGGATTGAAGAAAAACGATGGGCAATCATCAAGGTCGTCCGCCCCTTCATCAGTTCAACCAACGCTCCCTGCACCAATGATTCTGAGTGACTATCCAAGGCTGACGTGGCCTCATCAAGAATGAGGATTTTAGGATCTTTCAGCAAGGCTCGAGCAATGGCTACCCGCTGACGTTGTCCACCCGATAGGTTCACACCCTTTTCCCCCAAAACAGTTTCATACCCCTCAGGTAGGGAGTGAATAAATTCATGTGCATTGGCACGTTGACTGGCTTCAAGAACGTCTGTTTCAGAGGCCTCCCAGCGACCGTATCGGATATTGTCCATGATGGTGCCACCAAACAAAAACGTTTCTTGTGGAACCAACGCCAATTGATGATACAAACTGTCCAATTGAATGGATTTCACGTCGTGGCCATCAATGAGTACTCTCCCCTTAGTGGGATCATAAAAACGGTGAAGCAGATTAATGATCGTGGTCTTTCCGGCCCCGGTCGGTCCCACAAGTGCGACACATTCTCCGGCTTCAATTGAAAAAGAGACCCCTTCCAATACCGGCTGGCGTTCTTCATAGGCGAATTGCACCTCTTCGAACTGAACATCACCCCGAATCGGCACTAAAGGCTGAGCGTTTGGACTATCTTGAATGTCCAACGGTGTATCCAGCAGCTCAAACACTCGGGTCATCGCTCCTTGGACTTCCTTTACTTGAGAAAAAATCCGTGCTGCAGACCCAAACGGACCAATTAAAATTCCCGCAAATAGGACAAAGGCAAATAATTCGCCGGGAGACAACTGCCCTTCTATGACCTGTTTGCCTCCATACCACAACACACCAATCGCCATCACAAAAGTAAAGAAGGTAATCACCGGAACAAATACCGCCAAGACTGCCGTCCGCTGCATCGTTGTGGCTAAAAGCCCTTCCACTCCCAAACGAAACCTGGCTTCTTCTCTTTGCCCCTGCACAAACGATTTTACTTCTCGGATGCCAGAGACGACTTCCTCAATGAGAGTGGTCACGTGGGCGGTTTGATCCTGAATTTTTATGGAAAGCGCTTTCAACCGTTTCCCAAAAATCCGCGCCACGATCGCTAGCAAGGGTAGGAGTATGAGAATCAGCACACACAGACGCCAATTCATCACCAAGAGAAACCCCACGCCGCCGACAATCGTTACCAGATGTTTGAGTGCATCCATTGGCGTTTCAGTCAGGAGGCTTTGAATGACACCCACATCGTTCATCAGGCGGGAAATCAATTCACCCGTGCGTCGTTTGGCAAAGAAATTAAGGGATAGGCGATGAAGGTGCGAAAACACATGTGTACGAAAATCGGCCATCACGTGCTGAGAGGCCAAAGCTGTCAGATAGCTATGAACCATAGACAGAAGGCCTTGCCCTACTACCAATCCAAGAAACATCCATACTATTGCAGTCAACTGTTGAAGATCTTGTTGAACGGTGATCAAATCCCATAAGGAACCAGCCAGCCTAATCAGGACCAAATTGCAAGCCGCCACCCCCATGACCGCCACGCCGGCACAAGCCATCATCAACATCCGAGGACGAATAAAAGGCAGAAATCGAGACCACTGATTCATACTAATCTCACCAAGCTAACATTGAGTCAAAAGAGAGAAGGAGGCCGGCAGAAAAATTATTCACGGCCGGCTGTATGGAAAAATAAGGAAAGGCAAGAAGGGAAAGGTGTGCTGTCAATCGATTTGAACAACCGATTCGATTTGCATTTTATTGAGGGCCACAAATTCAGAATGGTGTGTCTCATCAATCACGACATCGGTCAAATTGAGAAAGAGAACCGATTCATCATTTAAGACATCAGAAATTCGATTGCGCATAGGAGGGATTAAGAGTTCACCGACATAGGTCGACAGGGAGGAGCGTACCCTAATACGAGTCTTTTTCCCCTGGGTCATACATATACCCCTTTCCCTGCTGACCTATGAAATTAATTACGACGCTTGGCAAATTTCATGCGGCGACGAAGTTTTTTATGTTTATGCTTGCGCATCTTCTTCCTTCGCTTTTTGACCACACTCGACATAGAAATGGATTCCTGGAGTTAAAATTGTTAGACGGCAAGGAATTGAAACTACACGTACATATCTCTCTTAAGAAAAATCTAACAGAACAGGCGCTGTTCCTATCATAGGGTCCAGAAAAGTGTCAAGAAGAACACGCTATCATACCCGCTCCTACACCCGAGAGTCATCTCTCCTCTTAAAAATCCCTTGACCCCCTATGGGAGCCTTCTCCATTATAGGGCGTTATGCCTATTGAACTTCCAGCAATCAACCGCTTTTGGCTTTGGATGATGCTCGTTGTCATTGGAATGGTGTGTCTGACGGAGACCGGCTGCTCAAAAAAAGCGCCAAAGTATCCGGAAGATCATGCTCGATTTCAACGAGTGGTCCAGGCCATCAAAGCACTCGAAACTGCTTATGTCAATAAAGATACGTCCGCCCTGCATGAGCTCCTGTTGCCCCTAGAACAGCTGGAACTATTGGAGGCCGAGGCCCGACAGGACTTTGCCCAATTTTCAACAATTCAACTAGAATTAACCATTGACCGAATCATCGTCGACGGAGACCGCATTTCAGCATTCATATCCTGGCAAGGCAAATGGCAACGCTCAACACAAGAACCGGGCGATCAAGCCAGAGGTCAGGGCGTTCTTCTTTGGAGTGGGAACCAGGTAATTTTACTTCGAGGGGTGGAAGGCGATTTACCCTTTGGCATGGCGGCACGCATGAACCTACCATCCTGATTCCTTTACTTTCCATCTCGAATATCCATTCATCCTTCATAAAATGGCTCCTCCTTCTGCCGGTACACCAATGAACGCTCAAGTTCTTTCTACTGACTTCCTCATTATTGGAGCCGGGGTGGCTGGATTGCGCGCCGCTTTGGAACTGTGCCGACATGGGCAGGTCACCATGGTCGCCAAAGGTGGTCCCCAAGATAACAACTCTTTTTATGCCCAAGGGGGTGTCGCTGTCGCCCTTAGCGAAGAGGACGACGTCGACCTCCACTTCACCGATACTCTCAAAGCTGGACATCAACTGTGTTCCCGCCCCGCCACCAAAGTGTTGGTTGAAGAAGGACCTTCTCGTATTCACGAGCTGATTGAATGGGGGGCAAAATTCGACACCGTCGATGGCAAGCTAGCCTTTACCAAAGAAGGAGCGCATAGCCGCCACCGCGTTTTACGAGCAGGCGGGGATGCCACCGGAAGTGAAATGGTTCGAGCCTTGAGTGCCAAGGCTCAAGGCCTCAAAACTCTGAAGTGGTTAGGAAATCATTTTGGGGTCGAGTTGCTGATTCAGGACGGTCGGTGTTGTGGAGCCACCGTGCTCGACGAACTGAAAGGAACCTGCAAAACCGTTCTTGCGTTGGCTGTCCTTTTGGTCACGGGGGGAGCCGGACAGATCTACGCTCGTACGACCAATCCAGCCAATGCCACCGGCGATGGAATCGCCATGGCTTTTCGAGCCGGAGCTATTCTAGAAGATATGGAGTTTGTCCAATTTCATCCCACCTCGTTATACCTACCATCGAGCCCCCCGTTTCTCCTTTCGGAAGCCCTACGTGGTGAGGGAGGCATTCTCCGGAACAATCGATGTGAACGGTTTATGAAACACTATGATCGGAATCAAGAATTAGCGCCACGAGACATCGTTTCTCGCGCTATTTGGGCCGAAATGCAAAAAACCAAAGCCCGTCACGTTTACTTGGATGTCACCCATTTAGGGTCAACATTTTTAAAGGAACGATTTCCCACAATCTATTCCACCTGTTTGCGATATGACATTGATATCACCGAGGAATGGATTCCGGTCTCACCCAGCGCACATTATTTTATGGGCGGGGTGAAAACTGATCTCCATGGCGCTTCAACCTTGCCCGGCCTCTTTGCCGCCGGAGAGGCCGCCTGCTCAGGTGTCCATGGAGCCAATCGTCTGGGAAGCAATTCTCTCTTGGAAGGATTAGTCTTTGGATTACGAGCCGGACAAGCGGCTGCGCAGTATGCCAACGCCAATTCATCCTCAACCGTTTCTTCGGACTCGTTTCAGAAAAAACCTTCAGCACAGAAGATGTCCGAGCAGGACGTTGAAAAACTTCGAAATTCCCTGCGGCGTTTGATGTGGACAAAGGTTGGGATAATACGAACAGCGGATTCCTTACAAAAAGCCCTTGAGCAAATTCAACAGTGGTCTCGCAAGCTGCAAGTGGCACCTTTTAATCGGACTGGCTTAGAAACACGAAACATGGTTCAGGTAGGTGAATGTATTACCGAAGCGGCCATGTGGCGAACAAACAGTGTAGGAGCCCATTACCGCGAAGATATTCCATTTTCAAAAGGATTGAAATGGAAAATACATAGCCAGTGCCAACAAGCCAGCCTGCCATACTCTTCACGCTCTCATTCTATAAAATCCAAAAAAGTGGTTCGACGCTGAATGGTTCCTACGGGTTCAAGGCCGTTAAGCAAGGTCCCAAATACCGATTCAAATTCTCAGTAAAGACCTTCCTAAGCTCACCAGTCAGTAGACCTCTCTTGCCCTGCCCAATCTGACAATGCCCAATTCTCGAGACAGGCATGATTTCTATACCTGTATTGGTGATAAAACACTCATCGGCCTGGAGCAGCTGCTCCATCGTATATCGTCCTTCTTCGACACAGACCTCTAGCTTGTCAGCTAATTCGATAACCACATCTCGGGTAATGCCTTTCAAAATTCCGCAATCCACACCGGGTGTGTACAATTGCTGATTCTTCACAAAAAAGATATTGCTTGTCGTGCATTCGGACAGATAGCCATCCATATTTAACATCAAGGCATCATCCGCCCCAACCCGAACGGCCTCTTGTTTCGCCAGAATATTATTGAGAAAACTGAGCGCCTTGATTTGAGGGGGTTGTGCTAACTCGGGGTTCCGCCGAACCGATGATAGGTGTAAAACCTTGCCCTGTTCCCGCTGTTGATCCGTGTGCGCCACAACGGGCTTAGCCATGACCACAACCGTAGGATGAGGGCACAAGATTGGATCAATACCCAGCTCTCCTTCACCACGAGACACCGTCAGTCGCAATCCGGCATCCTGCAGACCGTTGCGAACCAGCAACTCGGCAATAATCGGAATCCATGCTTCGTCGTGCATGGAAAGATCCAAGCCAATGAGTTCGCACGACCGGCGAAGTCGAGCCATATGCCTTTCCCATAATAAAATTCGTCCTTGATAGGCACGCAACGTCTCATAGACACCATCCCCATATAAAAATCCATGATCAAATACCGAAACCCGCGCATGCTCTTTCTGGACAAAACAATCATTGAGATATACCCACATATGGCTTTCCTATGAATCCCGAGCATGTTGGAGAACCTGAAAAAAAGCCCTCGCCTTATAGAGTGTTTCCTCATACTCCCATTTCGGATCGGAATCGGCCACGATGCCGGCTCCGACTTGAAGATAGCCACAACCCTTTGTCAGCAGCAGCGTGCGAATGACTATATTCAAATCAACATTTCCATTCCAACCGATGTATCCTATTGATCCCGTATACAATCCACGCCGAACCGGTTCCAGCCGATCAATGAGTTCCATGCAATGGACTTTCGGAACTCCCGTAATGGTACCCCCTGGGAAAACAGCTCGAATCAAGTCAAACGCATTACAGTGCTCACGCAGTCGTCCAAAGACGTGCGACACCAGATGCATGACATGGGAATATCGCTCCACCGTCATCAACTCATCGACCCGAATAGATCCATATCGACAGACTCGTCCCAAATCATTACGCACTAAATCCACCAGCATGAGATGTTCGGCCCGTTCTTTAATATTGGAAAGGAGATCTTCAGCCAGACGTCGATCCTCCAATGTTCCTATCCCTCGTGGCCGAGTTCCAGCAATGGGACGCATATCGGCAAAGCCATCAGAAAGCCGAACTAACCGTTCCGGCGAATTAGACACAATGACATCCGATTCGAGCACAAGAAACGCTGAGTGAGGAGAAGGGTTCAACCGCCGCAGTTGACGATAGAGGGTTGCTCCGGCCATTGCCTGTGATGGGAAATTATCATGAATGCCTTCAACCCGGAAACGTTGGGAGAGATTGGCTTGATACATATCTCCAGCCGCAATGAAATCTTGGCATTCGCGCACTCGATCCTGATATTCAGATGCGGATTGTTCCCCGCAAACATTCGGTGAAAATAGATCAGCCTGGATTCCATCCAACATATGATCCACTGACTGTAGCTTGGCTTCCAGATCACACAAACGAGCTTGACCTTCTCGATAGACATGCTCCCAATTTTCACTCGCTAACCGTCCTGGAGAAGGCGAAAAGACAAGCCATGCAATCGACATTTGATGATCAATGACGACAAAGGCCTCGACAAAGAGGAAATAAACATCTGGAAACTGAAGATCGTCTTGGGCCTGTTCTGGGAGAACCTCAAATGTCCTTGCCAGATCATAACTGAAGCATCCAATCGCTCCACCTAAGAATGGCAGGAAGGAAGGGGGCATGACGGTGGCCTGCTCGACAAACTGTTCTTGCAAAAACATAAAGGGTTCACCTTCGTGTTCTTCCCAAACCCCGGCAGTATAGTTTTGGACGGTGTTGCCTTTCCCTCTGATCATCTGATATGGATCACACCCCAAATATGAAAAACGACGTGAGAC
>JBFJON010000067.1:0-6724 GCA_041617575.1 Nitrospirales bacterium
ATCTGAGGCTGGGATGAAGTTATTTTCCTACAGAAGGAAGGTTGTATGGGGATTTTTTTGGAAAATCCACAGGGTCCTGGGACATATTGCTCAACGGTTCCTTTGTTTCGGAGAGACCAGAATCGACTTTGGATGACATCTTCCCTTTTTCATCGGTGGCTGAACCGACTGGTTGGTCATCAATTAAGTGTCGTAAGGTTGTTCCTTCCAGGACTCCCTGAACGGCCGCATCTCTTCTTTGGAGCAATTGGCTTATCCGATCTGTTCCCAGGGTAAAGGCTTGGGAACCATGATGCGCCTGATGCTGCACCACTTTGAGCACATCCACCACCGCAATTTTGTCAGGGGGTTTTGCCAGCATCACACCTTTGGGTTTGTCGGTGCGAATCAGTATATGAGCTTTCATGAGATCGTTAATCAAGGGTTCTACAATCGTCAATGGCACGCGTTGAATGCGAGCCAGGTGCAATTCCTTAAGAGGCGGTTTACCCCTCAAAAACCGTCGGGTGACATGACCAAGGATAGCAAGGGTCAGATATTCCCGAAAGAGTGGCGTTTGATGTTTCCGTCTGAGGTGAAGAAGATAGACGGAAGGGTACTGGTGGTAGTAGGCGACTTGCGCACCAGCCAAGACAATCAACCACCCGACATATAGCCAAATAAGGAACAAAATCAGCACGGCAAAGCTTGAATAGATCGCACTATAGCGCCCTGTACTCACAACAAATGCGGCAAAGGCCATGCCGGCAACTTGCCAAAAGGTCCCTGCTGTCAGCCCCCCAACGAAGGCAGAACTGAGATTGACAACAGTGTTGGGCAAAAATTTATAAATAAAGGTAAAGATCATACACATGAACAGGAAAGGGAGTAGATTGGTAAAGATGACAATCAAATGACCAAGAGGTTGAATAGCTATCACCTTCTGCACCAACCAATGGCTTTGCGCAGAGGCCGTCAAGCCTACTGCAGTAAAGACAAACACCGGACCCACAAGCACAACACTCAAATAATCCGTAATACGTCTAGTTAACGGACGTCCGACTTCCACCCGCCAAATAGAATTGAGTGCCTCTTCGATTTTTTCAATGAGGGAATAGGTGGTATAAAAGAGCCCGGCCACGCCAACTGCCCCCAAAACTCCGACTTTCAAGTTATCGACAAACTGGATAATATTCTTGGTAATCTCTACTCCCTTTTCTCCCAAAGGATCGAGAGCTTGAGACAGAATGGGTTCAATTTGCTGATGGACGCCAAAGGCTTTAAGTACCGAAAACATCACTGCTAAAAACGGCACGAGCGACAGCAAAGTCGTATACACCAGGCTCGTCGCACGAATACTCAGAAAACTTTTGCGAAATTCGGAGGTCGCTACTAATCCCAGACGCAAGAGCTTGACCCCAGTCTGGCGCAAGCCAGTGAGCTGGTGAACATCCACGGTCCAAACATCATGCTGGCAATAGTGTATAATTCGTTCGATCATGTTAGATGTTGTTCCTTCTGAATTACCCTACAAAGAGCCATAGGAAATGTCCAGGCAACGTCACATTTTTTATAAAGGAAAGAATTCGGGGACATAGGCATCAATTCCCAAGTCCAAGACACCCTGTATTTCCGTTAATCCGCTGTTCTGAATCAACATGTTTGTTCAACCGATCTTCTCAATTTTTTTGGCCTCTGCTCTGGCACTGATATTTTTTACAGGTTGCTCGGCGCCCTCCGATTGGGACAGCCAATGGGAAACTATTCAGGACCGCATTCGTGCTGGCGATTTAGCCCAAGCCCGAACTCTACTCCAGGCTATTTTACCATCCATTCGCGAAAATGGTCCTTCAGATAAGCGGTATGCTCAGATTATTTATCAATTAGGAGATATTGCTCGCCTGGAAGGGGACAACCATCAAGCCGAATCATATTACTGGGAAGCTTTGCCCCTTATTGCCCAATCCCTTGGCCCGGAACATCTGCGCATGGCTGACCCCTTGGCCGAACTGGCCATCCTCTATCAGAAAAAAGATCAACCGAAGATTGCTCTGCCCCTGCTCAAACGAGCCCTGGCCATTCAAGAAAAAACGTGGGGCACATCTGACCGGAAATTACTCCCGACACTCAAGCAGTATCATGTCTTGCTGATGCTGATCGACGATCACGAAGAAGCTGTTCAGATATTGACCCGTATCTCCCATCTTAAGCAAACACATTCCTGACCATTCCTCATTTTTTTGGCCATAGACTGGAAAACTCTGTCAGAACCTCCAAGAGATCGTTTTGGCTCTACCTCACCTCGCCCCGCCATTAAGCCATATTTGCCTTATATCTATTGCTCTTTTGACGTGATTGCCGTAGGATAATTTTATATTATTTATCTCCTTGCGGATACAGACAACCAAAGTTTTTTCACGTCGTCTCTGGTGCAGTTTACATCTCCTCTTGCTATCCCCTTCGCAATGAAAAAACGCATTGCTATTCAAGACCTGCGACCGGGTATGTACATCGCTGGCATGGACCAGTCGTGGTTTAAAACGCCCTTTCTCCGTCACAAATGGCTGGTCAAACGGGAAGATGAAATCACCTTGTTACGCAGCTATGGAATTCAGGACGTCTTCATCGATACAGAAAAAGGATGTAATGTGATTGAAGCGCCCCATATCCAGGAAACCTCAAATTCTCAGGATGTCTCCTCTGATGACATGCTCTCACCTCCAGGGCTCCACCTGGGCCCGAACCCCGAAGACATCGAATCTGCTCGAATACTCCGTGCAGAAGCCATCTCGACTCTGGACTTATTTTTCAGTCAAATGGAAGACCACTCCCCAGAGCATCTTATGGAAGTTCGTGGTGTGGTGAGCACATTGTTAGATGGGCTCTTGGAACATCAAGCCGCAATGGTGTCATTGATTCAAATGCGCCGTTTTAATGCCAGCCTTGCTACCCATGGAGTCGATACGAGCGTCCTGGCAATGGCTGTTGGGCAAGAATATGGCTGTGACCCATCACAACTCAAGCTTCTAGGACTTGCCGCCTTGGTACACGATATTGGACAACTGCGCTTGCCCCTCAATCTTTTACGTAAAGTTCAACCCTATTCGTCTCAGGATCACAAATTGATGCAGGCACATTGTGACATGGGCGCAGCCATGCTTGCTCAGTTCCCTGATTTCCCCGAAGAATCAAAGCGGATGGTTCTGCAGCATCATGAACGGCTTGATGGATCCGGATATCCTAAGGGTTTACGGGGGGGAGAAATTTCTGAGCTGACACAAATTCTGAGTGTTGCTGACACTTATGATGCCCAAATCAGCGGCCGCTGTAGCCAGCCTCCAGTTCCTCCGGCACGAGCCTTGTCAGAATTGTATCGGGAAGCCATAGCAGGACAGTACGCGACCGCTTTAGTTCAACGACTCATCCAACTATTAGGCGTCTATCCTATTGGCACGCTCGTCCGGCTGAATACTGGTGAAGAGGCTGTGGTAGTCTGGGTCCACAGCCATTCCCGTCTGACTCCAACGATTAAACTGCTCAAAAACTCGACCGGTCAGCCATATGAAGAACAAGAAATTATCGATTTATCCTCCCAAACGGCGGGCGGACCGTCACGCTCAATTCAAGTGACCATCGATCCCCATCTAGCAGGTTGGGATATAACAAAGATCCTGGAATCATTATGGTAAGTATGAGAAGCCCATTTTTGTTCCTGGTAGGATCGGATTCATGAATCCACAATATCCCATTCAGGGACTCAGTCAAATGGATATCCCGAGCCTCAATCAAGCTCTCCGCTCGGCACAAACTTTTGTGCATACGCTTTTGGATTCAATCCATATCGGTATTTGCCTGGTGAATACACAAGGACACATTCTCTCTCTAAATTTGGAGGGCGCGCGTATACTTCACCGAACTGAGCGATCATGTCTGGGACAAAGGTTTCATGAACATTCAGGCTGTCTTTATATTGACCCGATCACTCAAGAGGAAGACTGCCCGATTAGCCAAGTCCTGAAAACCGGGAAATCCATTTGGACACCCAAACTCTTGATTCGACGACCAAGCAGAGAAACGCGCTGGGTGGAATTCCAATGTACCCAACTCACCGACCCTCATAACCCCGGAGCCTTGCTAATCTTCCGCGATCTGAGCCAACAACTCCAACTACACGAAGAACACCAACACCTTGCTTCTATGCCCGAGGAAAGCCCGAGCCCCATTGTGGAAGTCGACGCCCAAGGACGCCTGGCCTATGCCAACCCAGCCATGATCGCACTGTTGGACACTTATAGTTTTCGAAAAGATGGAGTCCCACAGGTCTTGCCTCCCACCCTCACACACATTGCCATTGAATGTCTGAAATCCCTGACTCCGCTCAGAGGACTGACCGTTGTGATTGATCATCATCACTTTGATTGGACGTTTTCTCCCATACAGGGAAAAGGCCTTGTCCGCGGGTATGGCTTGGACATTACCAATCATATCCGAGTCAGAAATGTGCTGACAGAACTTCAATCCCAATATTCCTCCTTCGTTGATTCCGCCCAAGAGGGTATTATTTCGGCTGACCTCCACGGCACGATAGTCTCGTGGAATCCTGCGGCCGAGGCTATTTTTGGCTTTGAGAGGAAAGAGATCATCGGCCAATCAATCCTCATGCTCTTAGAAGAAGGCCATCGGGATATCTATCAAAAGGGATTAGAGGATATTAGCTATGGAGATCCGGTGGCTCACCCCATTCAGCGGCCATTGGAATTGACGGGTCTCCGCAAAACCGGCGAATCGTTTCCCTTAGAAATTTCCTTAACGAGTTGGAAAGTGGGACTGGATACACATTATGGCTTTATCCTGAGAGATATTTCAGATCGAAAACACCTTGAGGAATCTCTCGTGGCAGAAAAAGATCGCCTGGTGACCACGCTGCAATCCCTCGAGGAAGGGATCATTACAACCGATCGAGAAGGGCGTATTACCTTTTTCAATCCCCTTGCAGAACAGATAACGGAATGGGCGCATCAGGACGCGTTAACTCGACCCTTTCAAGAAGTGTTTCGTTTAAGCAACGAGGCCTCCAAACACGAAGATGAGGCAAACTTGCAATTTTCTCCCGCTTCCTCCGCTCTCACCGAGCCCAATACCCCACTTCAACTCATCACCAAACATGGCCTTCAACGAACGATTTCTATGCGAGAAACACCCATTCGCGACCACAGTTCCCACCTGATGGGAACGGTGATTGTGTTCCACGATATTACTGACCAGCACCGACGCCAAGATGAGCAGCAACGTATCAGCAAATTAAATTCCCTAGGGGTATTGGCCGGGGGCCTTGCCCATGACTTCAACAATTTGCTCACAACGATTCTTGGCAATGTCTTTGTCGCAAAATTGCGAATGATTCCCCAAGACCCCTTGACTCAAAATCTTGAACAAGCCGAGCATGCTTGTCTTCGCGCCAAGGAACTCACCCAACAACTCCTGACGTTTGCCAAAGGCGGTGCGCCCATTAAAACATCTGTCCCGCTGGGAGATCTTCTTCGAAAAAGTGCTATTTTTGCATTATCGGGTTCGTCGATTAGTTGTCATTTCGACATTCCCAACGATCTCTGGCCATTGGATGCCGACGCAAGTCAACTTCGACAAGTTATCCAAAACATTACGATTAATGCCCGACAATCCATGTCTCAAGGCGGCCACTTTTCTATTCGGGTTGAAAATATTGCGCTCCATGCCCGATCAACTCTGCCTTCATCGACGTTGTCCCCAGGGAACTATGTAAAGATATCATTTGAAGATCAGGGGACGGGAATTAAAGACCAGGATTTGCTCAATATTTTTGATCCATACTTCACCACCAAACCCGGCGCTTCGGGCTTGGGGTTGGCCACCGCACATAGCATTATTCAACAACATCAAGGACACATTAGTGTGCATTCTGAAATAGGAAAAGGCACGACATTCACGGTGTATCTGCCATCGTCGTATTCCACCGTTAGCATCGACCCTCAAGTCATTCCAAAAGGGCGCGGTCGAATCTTAGTTATGGACGATGATCAAAGCATCTGCCGAATGGTAGAAGATGCCCTCACCCAATTCGGCTATGAAGTCACAGTCGCGCAGGATGGCCAGGCCGCCATTGATTTGTTTTCGGAGGCCTTAACCAATGGGGAGAATTTTGAAGCCATACTCTTAGATCTCACGATTCCTGGTGGTATGGGTGGGAAAGAAGCGATTGAACATCTGCGAAGGTTAGATCCACAGGTGAAAGCCATTGTGACCAGCGGATATTCCGACGATCCGATCATGTCGGATTTCCAAGCCTATGGCTTTCAAGGCATCTTAGTGAAACCCTATAAAATTATCGATCTTGCCAGGACGCTCGAATCCTTGTGTTCTTCACCAAATAGTAAGACGGCACGTTAATTGAGACAGAGCGTAGAGGCCTGACTTGACATCCGCAGTCACCCAATTGGCCACATACTAAACCCGCTATCAGTAGGAGCTGAGGTGGGCCAGGTAATAAGCCGGAGAGTAAGAGAGCAGGGCAAGGTTGAAGAGAAAGAAGCGTTTAACCATTAATAGGCTAATCATCGTTTCAATAAAGCTTGCGTTGTTCCTCAGCTTCTTTTATGACAAAGTCCGAATCGATTCACTGGCTTACTTGTCTATGGCTTTACAAGCAAGCCTGTTCCTGACGAATCAACGTTTGTTGTTGACTCAGGGGAAGCTTATGCAACATACG
>JBFJON010000068.1:0-6717 GCA_041617575.1 Nitrospirales bacterium
ATGCGATTCCTGTTTCGGTGGCAGCATTGTGCGCCAGGTTCGCAACTCCATGGTGAAGGTGGACTTCGCGAAGTTATTGCCCAATTAGCCGGGTTTGAAGCACCGGCTTCGGCTTGGGAGTCGTCTCTTCTCAAGGGGCGCGTAGCCAATTACAAACCTGAATGGCTGGACAATCTCTGTTTGCGGGGGGAGGTAGCGTGGGGGCGACTCACACCTCCTGAGATGAAACCGAACCTGAGGCCGGTTGTGGAAGGTGAGTCGTTCCGTCGCATTACACCAACCAGCATGGCACCCATCAGTTTTGTTCGCCGAGATGATACGGTATGGATGTTGGGGATGGCTCGCCCTGGCAAAACGTCTGGGCCTCTTGGAATTCGGTTGGGTTTGAGCGGTGTCGCACAAGCTATCTATGAATGCTTGGATCATCGAGGGGCGTGTTTTTTTTCAGATCTTACCACTCGGACCGGACATTTGGCGGCTGAAGTGGAACAAGCTTTGTGGGAACTCGTGGCGTCCGGGTTGGTCACGGCGGATGGGTTTGATCCCTTGCGCGCTTTGTTGGATCCCCGTCGCCGACGAGCGGTAGGGAAAGAGCGTGCCCGTCGACCGCGGCATAGTGCCGGACGCTGGGCATTGCTTGAATCTCATGCCGATGATGCAGATGATAAAAAGATTTCACCCGTCCATCCCCATGAGCATTGGGCCAGGCAATTGGCGCATCGTTACGGGATCGTCTTTCGAGATGTCTTGAAACGGGAATCCTTCCCGGTGACCTGGCGTGAGTTGCTCCTTCAATATCGAAAAATGGAATGGCGCGGAGAAATGCGTGGCGGACGTTTTGTGGATGGCTTTACTGGAGAGCAATTCGCCCTGCCGGAGGCGGTGGAAGCATTGCGGGCGGTCCGTCGAGATCCACAAGCCGGAGCCCAAGAAATCCGTCTTTCACCAGCCGATCCACTCAATCTTGTCGGTATCATTCTTCCCGGCGACCGTATTTCCTCCCATACTTCCCAACCGATTGTGTTTCGAGGGGGAGTACAAGTATCTGATTCCCTACCTGTCATGAGTTTAGCCTAAACTCGATAGTCAGAAGGCGCGATTCTCTTGAAGTCCTAGCTAGACCTTTCCCTTGGTGTCCTGAGCCAGGATTTGTGTTCTACCATGGATAAGCTGTAAAGGGTTGTGGGGATCGTTGAGAATTTAAAGGAGGGTGATGCTCACTTTTAATTCTTTAAGGTTTCTTGACCGAATTCCTTAGCTTGGATAAGATCGATGTATGCCAATGTCACCCTTTCCTGGCGGCCCTCGCCCCACCCACGGGATGCGGCCCCGCCGTCCGCCTGCTCCCCAAGAAGATCCACGACAGTTTGAATCTTTGCGAGCGTCGTTGCTGTTTTGCCCAAAGTGCCAGACTGCGACTCCCGCTCGGGAACGCCTCCTTTTAGTGCTCCCCACAGGGAATCTCTTCGAATATCTCTGTGCCCATTGTGGGACCTCAACTGGTTCCAAAACTGATCAAGCCCAAGGCGAAGTCCGCTTGATTGCCCCATAGTAAAAAAGGAACAAGGGAGAAGTGAAACCTTGGAAGTTATCAAATAAAACCTAGAGCAACTCAGGTTTTAGAGTTTTCCCCTCTCTCTTTTAACCCATCGACTTCTTGCTAACGTTTCACTGTTTTTCCGGAACTGGGAGCCCTTCTTGGGCCATGATGCGGAGGGCATTTGTTGTGGGACACGGTCCGGGGCGTAGCTGGTAGTCGAAATGCAGGGTGCCGTCTTCTACCGATTCTTGGAAGTGTGCATTGCGAATGTGTCCGTTGGTACCCGCAAGTCGAGTGAGTTCCAAATCGTGCGTGGAAATCATGCCCAACCCGCGACTTTTTTGAAGCACCTGTACGAAGGCTTCACTGCCTGCTAACCGTTCGCGGTTGTTGGTTCCTCGGTAAATTTCATCAATCAAAAACAGTACTGGTCGAGAAGTGATTGAGTGGACGGCGTCCAAAATGACTTTGAGTCGTTTGACTTCGGCATAGAAATACGAGAGCCCTTCGTCTAAGGCATCGGTCACTCGGATGCAGCAATAGAGCCGTAGCCAAGACCATGAAAAGGTTGTGGCACAGACCGGCCCACCTGCTTGAGCCAGGCAGAGGTTGATGCCAACGGTTCGAAGATAGGTACTTTTTCCAGACATGTTCGAACCAGTGACCAGCAGCATATGTCCTTCTCCACGGAGGTCGAGGTCATTGGTGATGCGATGGGAACGCGAAATAAGCGGATGGCCGATTTCATCCGCCGTTATTCCAGGGGGATATTCAGGCTCATGGGTTGTTTCCAATTGAGGCCACTGGTAGTCCGGATTGATATAGGCAAATCGGGCCAGGGCACTTGCTGCATCCAGCAGGCCAATGGTCTCTAACCATTTGGGAAGTGTTTGTTGTAATTTCTTGATAAGTCGGTTTAATTTTCCCACATAGATCAAATCCCAAGGGATCAACGCGTTCAATGCCAAATGGATGAGGGGGTGGGCTTTGACGCTGAGACCATGGCAGATACGACCGAGCTGTTTGAGGCAAGATGTTGGCCGTCTATCATTTGTGAGTAGCTCCTTGCATTGTTGACGGATGGTAGGCTGATTGGAAAATGTTGCTCGTTCAAGTGTGGAAATCACAGTGACCATTTTTTCGAGTTCTACGTGAAGTGCCAGGACTCGACCAAAGAGTGGAGCTATGGACCCGGATAGCAAGAAATAGAGCCCCACATAAATGATCAATGAAAACAACCAAAGATTAGGTGCTCCTGTGAGGAGCGTCCAGAGCCCTAACATGATCGTGAGAGCACAGAGGCTTGAAGCCGCGATGATCAGCAAGGAGAGGTTCGGAATTGAAATGGGTCGTTCAAGGAGAGTAAGGATTCGGGTGCCATCCAGTGGATTGGGACTGATAAGCTGCGTGGCCAGGAGACATCGATCTCTTAACCGTGCGAGTGGTGCGAGTTCTCTGATCAAGGTTTGTCGAATGTGCCAGGGTAATCCGTCAGGCTCGGGATCGTTAGCCTGAAACACCCAACTTTGGAGTCGGGTGTGCCCATTTGAAGAAAATGTGGTGTCAAGCAAGGCTAACAGCGAATGGGGGCCGGTCAGATCCAGATCCAAGGCATAAGGATGATGTGGCGGCGGATGATGGGTCTGGACGTGCATGTTTGGCCAATCCAGTTGGAGTCGTGCAAGAAGATCATTTTTGATCCCCATCCACAGGTCCAATCGATGCAAACGGGATTTCAATCGTTGATGAAACCATGTTGTCGTCAAGAAACCCGCAAGAAAAATCAGGAGAACGATATTGCCACTGTGAAACCAGGCATGCTGATATAAGGCCACACAGGTGATGGCGCCCATCAGAAAGATGCCGAGTCGCCATCGACTAAAGCGTTGACTGGCCGCGTTTCCTTGTGCGGCAAGCCGATTTCCACGACGAAGAAGGCGGGTCAATGCGTCCCGTCGTTGATCGGTACGAGAAATTTTCATACAGTTTGCAACCTTAGCCGCTCTTCATACCTCCGTCAATAATTTTCCTGGTGATGGCTCCGTCCATTTTTCAGATCCAGATTCCTGCATGCGTGAATGGGGCCGAGCTGTCCGGTCTATTGGCCAGCTCCGAATTTTTGGGACTGTGGGAAGAGGATGAAGCGCTCATGATCTACTGGCAGGGGAGTGAGGGTAGCATACTTCAAAAACTACATGGGGCTCTTGCTCAACTCGATACCATGATCCCGGAAACGTCCATTCATCTTCAACTGGTCACGCATCAAGATTGGAATGGCCAATGGGCCGCTTCGGTGAAACCTATTCGGATTGGTCGGCGCATTGGTATTCGTCCGAGTTGGACGACCATGGAGTTGCCGGAGGATGGGATTGAAATCGTCCTTGATCCCAAACAAGCGTTCGGGACTGGTCACCATGCCACCACTCATCTCCTTATTGAATGGTTGGAAGATGCGTCTCGGTTGACGGGCTGTCGGGTATTAGATGTTGGCACCGGGAGTGGCCTTCTGAGCATGGTGGCCTTGCGGTTGGGGGCGTCGTTTGCGTTGGGGATTGATTGCGATCCCGTGGCTATTGACTGTGCCAAGGACTATGCCGTGGTGAATGGATTTATGAATGAACTGGACTTGCGGTCTTGTCGGACGGATGAACTTGCGGATCAATCATTTGAGATTATCCTAGCCAATATCGATCGAAAGACGATTCTTGAAATCTTGCCGGAGTTTTCGAGGTTTCGGTCTTCTGCTACTCAGCTGTTTCTTTCGGGACTTCTAGAAGAAGATGCGTCTGAGATCGTTAAACAGTTCACGAGCCAGGGGTGGACTCAAGAAGCCATTCGGGAGCGTGAAGGGTGGATTGCTCTTCAATTTCGTGTGTCGTCTTCTGCGTGATCGTCCTCCGGCTGTGATTCCAGAAACGTGATGAGAGCGTGATAGGTCTGTTGTCGCACTTCTGCTTTTGACCCATCCCCCCCATCGATATTTTTTTGTAGCCATACGGTTTCGGAAATTTGTGCGTTCGCGGTATTGCA
Source organism: Nitrospirales bacterium (assembly GCA_041617575.1). Lineage (GTDB taxonomy): Bacteria > Nitrospirota > Nitrospiria > Nitrospirales > UBA8639 > Nitrospira_E. The sequence goes on from JBFJON010000068.1 coordinate 4,571, forward strand.
CAGGGTCCACATTTGATGGAGAAATTCAACGGGAAGACCGACCTGGACCCCCTCCGACTCGATGCGGTCGTCCAAGATTGCAAGAAGATCAGAAATCGCTTGATCTGGTCGATAGGGCTGAGTGGCAAATCCAAATGTGGCGTGGGCCTCTTCTTCCTGCTTAGCCTGCGCGACGAGATCATGCATATATTCCTTGAGGAGGCCGATAATTCGTCCAGACAAACGCATGAGGAAGAGTAGCTGGAAGGATAGGGTCTTGTTAAGAGCGGTTGGGAGAAAGGGATTGTTTGATTGATGGGTTTCTTTGGATTAATTACAAATGTGAACCGTTACTCATCGAAGAGGGTTGCGACATCCATGGCAAATACTCCAGGAGGAAGGCCTGGCTGCCAATCACCATACTTTTGGTCTGGGCGGTAGTAATATTGATTATTTTGCCGTTTTATTACCCAATCTTCTCCTTCCGCCCATAATTGGCGGATTTCTTCTTGTTCCATTCTATTTGGCTCCTTTATCTGAAGACCGTTCAGGACTTGCTGCCCTGCTTGCGGCAAGGGCTTTTAAGTATCGTTATGCAAAATAAAGATTTCCCTAACTATGCTGATATAACAATATTTCGTCCCTATTGATGTGGAACTAAAGGGTGAGTTTATCTTGGCAACGAAATTAACAAATTGGGAATAACATACATAGAGCGGTCAAGATGGCTAGCATGTGACATGAAAAACCTAAGAATTGCCAAATTTCAGGCGTATTGGCAAGTAATGACGAATATGGTATAAAGTAAGGTCATTCTGACCACAGGCTCAAAATTCCACGATATTGTCCGATAAGAAATTAGCAAAATAATAAATTGAGGAGATATTCATGCGACCAGGTTTAAGTATTGCCTGTGGAGTGTTGGCGTGTGTGCTGTTAGGGGTGCCAAGTCTTTGGGCGGAGGAATCCGTGCAAGTCCTGACGAGTCAAGCCATGGAGGAATGCCAGAAAGGACGAAGGGCTAAGGATTCAAACATTCGGAATGCGTATTTTGATCGTGGGCGAGCCCTAGCTGAAAAAGCCGTTGCATTAGATAGTCAATCGGCTGATGCGCATTTTGCCTTATTTTGTAGCATTGGAGAACGTATGCGGGCCAATGGGGAAGTCCTTTTCTCTGTTTTTGAATATGGACGGATGATGGATGCCCTGGATCAAACCTTGGCCTTAAATCCCAGGCATCTGGATGCATTGTCTTCCAAAGGCACGATTCTCATTGAGGTTCCTGAATTTCTTGGCGGGGATGACGCGAGGGGTGAGGTCATGTTGCGGCAAGTGATCAGTGAGGAACCTGAATCGATTAATGCCCGGATGGTTGTCGCTCGTATGTGCGCGGAACGAGGTGAACACCAAGAAGCCTATGACCTTGCCAAACGGGCTCTGGATTTAGCCAAAGTACAACATCGAGATGATCTCCTTCCCGAGGCTGAAGAAACGTTTTCTGGGATCCAAACTCAACTCATGGCTCGTTAAATCAACTCACCTTTTTAATCCATTCGCATCGTTTTTTTCATCTTTTCCCTACGCAAATTGTTTTCTCTGGCCGCGATGTCTCGCATTCGTCCCGAACTTCCTGACTATCTTGCACCGGGTCTTTCCATTCTCTTTGTGGGGATTAACCCCGGACTTCGCTCATCTGAAATCGGACATCATTATGCGGGACCCTCGAATCGATTTTGGAAATTGCTGTTTGAGGCTGGTCTAGTCCCCCGACAGATGACATGTCATGATGATTGCCGGTTGTTGGATTATGGGTACGGACTCACCAATCTGATTGCCAAACCTACGGCGGGGATTCAGGATTTAGTGAAACAAGATTTTCTGCGAGGTCGCCAGACTTTAGTCGCGAAAATTAAAAAATATCAACCAGCCATTGTCGCCGTCTTAGGAATTAGCGTGGCTCGAGTCTTATTCCCCTCGATGGCATCAAATGCTTCTGGTAAACGGTTAACTGGTTTTTCTGGCCAGACAGGGCTTTTGCCTGTTGTCCTTGCAGGCGTCCGTGTTTTTGTGTTGCCCAACCCTAGTGGGCGAAATGCCCATTATTCCTATCAAAAAATGAAAGATCTATTCATTCAATTAAAGGGCATCTCGCTTCAATTGCCACTGTC
>JBFJON010000069.1:0-6678 GCA_041617575.1 Nitrospirales bacterium
CAAGCGCAGGCGGTAGGTCTGGATCGAGGGCAACCGCCTTGACCAACGCTTTTTTGGCTAATTTAACTTCCCCTAAAAATTTCAAGGAAATGCCTAAACCCAAATAGGCGCTTGCCGATTTAGAGTTTTGTCTAAGGGCCTGCCGGTAGGCAGCCATGGCGGCTTGGGGTTGTCCATTCAATAAGAATCGCCATCCTAACTTCGCGTGAGGCTTGGCCATGTGTTTGTTCTCCTCAGCAATCGTTGGAATGGGGTGAGGTCGGGTGAGAGAAGGTTTTTCTCGACTGATTCCAAATGATGGCAACGAAACAGGAGTCTTTTGTGTGGGAGATAATAGCTTTTGGGCTTGCTGGGGTTTCTGGATTGGGGGGGGACCGGAAGATGGTGATGAGGAATCTAGATGGCTTCCCAAAGCGGTTGATGAAGCGATCATCCCAAGAAGTATGGTGACACCACAGATTCTCTTGACCCCAATTGTCTGTTGATTGAGGCGTCTTAATTTTTCCTCTGGCTTGGAATGATGTGGCATTTCGACGTTGTGTGCTCCCCGGTGGTGTATTTTTCCCCTAGTGGTTGTAGGTATCGGAAGACTTGGGTAGGGCTTAAGACAACTGAGAGAGGTCGCTTCAGCAATAGGAAGAATTCAAGAAAAACCGATGAAAACGATTAAGGATAAGGTAAATGAGCTGAGAAAAAGCCTACGGGGTCTTGAGAGATACGGTGGGGGGAGGCGTGGTGGTTTGTTAGGAACAAGGAAAATTAAGGCCCACCAGGCGTCTGGTGAGCCTTGGGTGGTTTGACCAAAAACGATAAATGAGGGCTTAGGCTTGATCGGGGAAGGCCGCTTTTAAAAGCGTTTGTAATTCCCCTTTTTCTTCCATGGGACCCAAGACATCGGTGTCGCCATAAAATTGGCCATTAATGAAGACTTTTGGCAAAGTCGGCCAGTTGGTCATTTTAGAAAGAGCCTCACGCTTTTCCGGGTTTGGCAGCGCGTTGATCAATTCATAGGGATATCCGTATTTGTTGAAAAATTCCATAGTTTCGACGGTAAATCCGCATTGCGGCGCCGTCTTCGTGCCTTTACCGTAAATGAGAATTTTGTGTTCGGCAATTTCTTTGTTGATTTCATCTTCAATGGGTGTGCTCATGCGGGTTATCCTCCTTGGGCTTCATTTCGGGTTTTGGCCTGAATTTCTAGAGCATGTATTCGTCCGTCTTTCATCGGCGCGTCAAGGGCTTGGTAGATCATTCGGTGCCGGTCTAACAGATTCTTTCCTTCGAAGGCATCCGAAATCACATTGACCGTAAAATGGTCCATGGTGCCGGTTCGATCAAGAACCGAGACCTCGGCATCGCCTAAGGCCTGTTGCAGCTGAGTGCTGAGATCTTCAAAGGTCATCATCGGGGTGGTTTGATCCTGGTGGAAAAATGGTGAGACCTTCAATCATCACTATACCGGAGAGAGAATTTTCTGCGCAATGCGAATATCTGTTCTTTGGATGATATTATGCGTTTTTCTGAGTAGGGGTATAGAGCACGGACTGGAGAAACGTGCTCAGACCTTCCAAGACTTGAATGGGAATCTCATGGCCGCCACGGAATTCTACCCAACTGACTGGCAGCCCTGCCAATTGGATGTGCTCCCGTAATTGCTGGGCCATCGAAAACGCCAAAATGGGGTCCTCGTTTCCGTGGCTTTGAAAAACCTGGAGACCTTGCCGGTTTGGCAGACGAGAGAGCCATTCCTGTTTGGCGATGAGAGTGCTCGAAAGCAGTGCCAAGCCTGCAAATGGAATGTCAGAATGGAGGACCAGGTCGGTCGAGAGCATGGCTCCTTGAGAAAATCCACCCAGAACGAGTGACTGAGAGGGTACCGATAAGGATTCTAAGGCGAAAGAAAGGAGGTCATGGACTTGTGAACGAGCTGTGGAAAGCCCACGAGGAATTTCTTGTGACAATTCATCCCACTGCCCTTGGGCTCGAGCTCGCAGGACTCGTTCCATGTCCAACATCCACCAGCCTCTGGTATCCCCAAAGCCCATGTCCAGAATCAGCGGAGCGGCAGGAAAGAGGAAACGGACTTCATCCGGAACATTGAGATAGCGCCATAAGGCGACCAAATCATCTCCTGGTGCTCCAAATCCATGCAAGAGAACGACCAGTGGTCCCTCGCCGCTTCCTTGGCGATCCTGCCCACCCGTTATGCACACATCCAAGCCGGCCCAGTGTTCGTGTCGCATGTACCCTAAGTTCTAATTCTAAAGGAAGGGGAGAAAGCTGAGAAAAGTCACGATGGAGTATGATCGATCAAAACACAGTCAGGTGATGGAGGGTGAACCTCTTGAATACTTTAATGCCCCATTTTGGGGGCGCCAGCGTTGGCGCCTTGCGTGATGAGTGGGATTCGCAAAACCTGGTGACAATGATTGCAGGTGACTTTCAACGTATTCTCATCGGCATATTCAACTTCTTCTTCTTTTCTCCAAAACAACTTGCCACATTTCGGGCATTTGCGAACGAGCATCGACATAGATACAGCTCCATTTGAGAAACGCGTGATTTATAGTGGACTTAGTGTAATATATCTTGCCACAATCTGCCAACGAGATGATCCAATATTCCGATTCTAACGATTTAGACCCTCAACAACTTCTAGCCTTATTTGAACAAGTAGAATGGGCGCGGGGCCGTAGTGTGGAGGAGACCCAACGGATGTTGGCGGAGACCGATGTCACGATCTCCGCGTGGGATGGACCCCAATTAGTGGGATTCGGTCGCGTCCTGACGGATTATGTCTTTCGTGCGTCGATTTGGGATGTCATTGTCGATGTGAATTACCAAGACCAAGATATCGGGAAAAGCCTAGTTCAGCGGATTCTCGAGCATTCATCTTTGGCCAGGGTGGAACTGTTTTGGCTCTGTACCAGGCGGTATCAAGCATTTTATGCCTCTCTAGGGTTTTCGGATAAGGAACAGACTGGTATGGTGTGGGACCGCCGAAAACAGCCCCCTCTATCATCGGCTTAGCCGGGGTCTTTCCTTCTTTTCGAAATGTCGCAGCACTAACACCATGTTCAGGCTAGCAGGATGTCATCGATGATTGTGGTTGGGCTCATGTCCGGAACCTCGGCCGATGGCGTGGATGCAGCGGTCGTGGATATACATGGAATCGGGCATCGTCTGACCATCAAGCTGCTCGGACATTTTAGCCGCGCTTACCCTTCTCGGTTGCGTCAACGTATTTTGCATGTAGCTGAACGTGGGACAGTAGCGGAAGTGTGTCATCTTCATGCATTGCTAGGAGAAGTCTTTGCCAAGACGGTGCAAGACGCGATGACACATAGCGGAGTTGTACCCAAGCAGGTGAAATTGATTGGCTCTCATGGCCAAACGGTTCATCATCTTCCCCAGCCAATAGCGGAAAGGGGAGTGGGCACCATACGCTCGACTCTCCAGATTGGTTGCCCGGCCGTAATTACCGAGCGCACCGGTATTACAACGGTTTCAGATTTTCGTTCACGCGATCTTGCCGCTGGTGGCGAAGGGGCTCCGTTGGTGCCCTATACACATTTTCTGGTGTTCCGCCGAAAGACCGCGACGCGATGGGTGGTTAATCTTGGAGGCATTGCTAATGTGACGATGCTTCCTCCCGGGGAACGGCTAGCCTCTGTGCAGGCATTTGATACTGGGCCATGCAATATGCTCTTGGACGCGCTGGTCACAACCGGAACGAATGGCCGAACGACGATTGATCGCGGAGGACGATTAGCTCAACGCGGTCATGTGCATTCGGGCTTGTTGCAATGGTTATTGGCCCATCCTTATCTGCATCGACCACCGCCAAAGTCCACTGGGCGTGAACTATTTGGGGAATCGTATGTGCAAAAGGTTCTGGCCCAAGCTCGCCGACGTCATCTCCACCTCAATGACCTCTTGGCAACAGGCTGCCAGTTTATTGCACAAACCATTCGAGATGCTCAGCAATGGACGAAAAACATGCCAGCCGACGTCGTATTCGGCGGTGGAGGAGTCCGCAATGCGCGCCTTTGGGCGGAACTCTTGAAAATCTTTGACCCCATTCCTGTACTACAGATGGATAATTGTGGGTCTTCCAGTCAGGCCTTTGAGGCCCAAGCCTTTGCTGTGTTGGCCTATCAAACTGTTCACGGTGTCTGTGCCAATGTGCCTTTTGTTACCGGTGCAAGTCACCCAGTGATTTTAGGGTCCGTGACGCCAGGCCCTCATGGCTTTTCCAAAAGATGGGGGGTATGACAGTGTCTCTTTGCCTTATTGTGAACCAGCGGATGTTCAGATGCCACAAAATGGATTATCCTTTCTCTTTTTGATCCTATTAGTACTAGGAGGTGTCTTCTTGTTGCAATGGATTTGGCGTCGTCCGCTAACCAAGGAAGCTGTCCTGGATGTGATCTCGGGCTCTCGTGAATGTGAGGTAACGCCTAAACCGTTGATGACGCCTGAAGAAGCCACGCTGTTCAACCTGATTAGATTGGCGGCACATGATTATTTATTGGTCTTGGTGAAGCTGCCGATCTTGCAGGTCGTATCTGTGGTGGATCAGGATGAAGAAGCGCGTAAGGCGCTCATGCGAACCATTCAGCCGGTTCGACTGGATGTTGTGCTGGCGCATCCCGGCACCCTTCAAACGACGACGGTCGTGAAATTTCAAAAAAACGAACAAGAGCAGCCAGAAAAACGTGTTCATGTTGTTGACACCGTTTTGAAAGCAGCCGGGATCAATGTGGTCGTGCTACATCTTGACCAGACCTATTCCGTAGAACATGTGACGAAACTTTTAGGACTTGCTGAAGAAGAGTAAGAAAGTTGTTGTTTCTGACAAAAAGAGTCAGGGAGTGATGATGGGAAGAATCGCTTGGAAGGTCGTGACCCCTGCCTCAATGATGTGGTCTGTGTCAGCTTCGAAATCATGAAGAGGGATAAAATGCGCAATTTTAAAGAAAGTTCGGCGATCTAGGGCCGCGGCTATTTCGGAGCGGTGGTTGTGTGTGATGTCCAGCGTGAATCCCGGGCCGGCTTTCCATTCCCATAATGACGAACTAATACACAAACTGAGTTGACGATCAGCCACGTCCGAGAAGCGGTTAAACAAGTTAATGCGAAATTGTTTGACCAGTGGACCTTCCACGATCAAGGCGAATACCAGATGATGCCCCCACCAACACAGCGTGCGAAACGCCAGTTTCTCTTGGCGTGTGTAATATCGGGGAAAATCTAAATACTGGTATGGACAGTCTTCGAGGTGTTCGCCTTTGACGAATTGGAACGATGTAGAATCAAAGTCACCAGGAGCGAGAAGGGAGTGAGCGGCCAGCTCCGGTTGCAAGGCCACATGGAGTTGCTCCAACGTCCGTTTGAGTTTTGCCGAGATTACAGCCTTTTTGAGGAAAAATTCATGATTGGCAAACACGGCCCATTCATCTTGGGTCAGAGAATTTTTTGAGTTCATACGCTTAATTAAAACTCAGCGGTCGGGGAATATTGACCAACTCCTTATCCCAGCTGGCTATAGTTTATTATTTCCAACTGGAACATTTCAAAACTCCCTCGCCCTTGAGGGATTCGTTATGAAGAGGAACGAAGGGGCGGAGTGAGGGTGAAGACTCCATCAACAGTAAAATTACTATAGTTGACTCAATTTTTTTCTGGCAGTTTCGACATTAATGAAAATTGCGACTTATAACGTGAATTCTCTTCGAAAGCGGATTGACATTTTACATCCATGGCTCCGTCGGCATCAGCCTGACGTGATGTGTCTTCAAGAGACCAAAGTCCAAGACCAGGATTTCCCTGTGGAGGCTTTTGCGAATTTACCCTACGTCATCAATTATTGTGGTCAAAAGTCTTATAATGGGGTCGCCATTTTAAGCAGGGTTGAGCCGGAAGAGGTTGCTTTTGGATTCCAAGATGGAGAAGCGCAGGAAGATCGTACTCGTTTGGCGCGGGTGGTCATTCATGGTATTCCCATTATCAATACCTATATCCCGCAAGGATATGCTCTCGATTCCCCAAAATATACCTACAAACTTGAATGGTTTCAGCGTTTGAAGCGATACTTTTCTCGAAACCTATCCGCAAGCAAGCCTGTAATCTGGTGCGGAGATATGAATGTAGCGCCGGAACCCATTGATGTCCATCACCCTGAAAAACATGTGAAGCATGTGTGTTTTCATGAAGATGCGCGGCAGGCATACAAGAATACCGTGTCCTGGGGATTTGTGGATGTCTTCCGCCACCATTACCCACGCCGGCAACAATTTACATTTTGGGATTATCGTCGTCCCGATGCGTTGGAGGCAAATCGCGGATGGCGAGTTGATCACATGCTGGTTACTCCATCTCTCTTACCGTATTCTCAAACAATCAAAGTCGATGTGAATCCCCGCAAAGCGGAACAGCCATCCGACCATACTATACTCTGGGCGGAATTTTCAGTATAAATCAGATCAAACAACGCCAGAGATGCTTCATCAATAGATAAGGAGCTGCATGTAAGTGGGAAACTGGCCTGCGCAGAGACTCTCTGCTCGTTATCATTTAGTTTTGCGGGTGCGCCGTATTTTTTCCTGGGGCAGGTTTTCCAGTGGAATGAACACGGCACATGCTACCACCGTTGTCCATAAATTAGGCTTGCCAATG
>JBFJON010000070.1:0-6669 GCA_041617575.1 Nitrospirales bacterium
CGTCAAACAAGGTATGAGCCAGCGCCCTCGCCAATTCAGTCTTGCCAACGCCAGTGGGCCCCAGGAATAAAAACGACCCGATAGGACGATTGGGGTCTTTAATGCCCGATCGCGCCCGCAACACGGCATCAGCTACGGCCCGGACGGCTTCGTCTTGTCCAATCACGCGTTGATGCAAATGGTCATCCAAATGTAAGAGTTTCTCCACCTCTCCCTGCAGTAGACGGTTCAGGGGAATTCCCGTCCACCGACTCACCACTTCGGCAATATCTTCTTCATCCACTTCTTCTTTCAGGAGTCGACTGGTCACCTGCTGGTTGGCCAATCGTTCCTCTTCTTCTTGCATCTGTTTTTCCAGCTTGGGGAGCGTGCCGTATCGCAATTCCGCCACGCGATTCAAATCATATTGCCTCTCCGCCTGTTCGATGTCTTGCTTAACCCCTTCGATTTCCTGGCGGATTTGCTGTATTTTTCCGACTGAAGATTTCTCCGCGTCCCACTGGGTATTCAATTCCTGCAAGGCTGCCTGCTTGGTCTGAAGCTCCTGCTCTAAATTCGTGAGTCGGGTTTGGCTGGCCGAATCGGTTTCCTTTTTTAGGGCTTCCCGTTCAATTTCCAGCTGTAACACTTTTCGGGAAATCTCATCCATTTCCGCCGGCATACTATCGATTTCTGTCCGCAGCCTGGCGGCCGATTCATCGATTAAGTCAATGGCCTTATCGGGCAAAAAGCGATCACCGATATAGCGATGAGACAGACGTGCCGCGGCGACAAGCGCCGAATCTTTAATCCGCACGCCATGATGGACTTCATAGCGTTCTCTCAGCCCGCGTAGAATGGAAATGGTATCTTCAACAGACGGTTGATCAACAACAATTGGTTGAAACCGGCGTTCAAGCGCCGCATCTTTTTCTATATGTTTGCGGTATTCATCCAAGGTCGTGGCACCGATTAAATGCAACTCCCCACGGGCCAGCATCGGTTTGAGCAAATTGGCCGCATCCATCGCCCCTTCCGCCGCTCCTGCCCCAACGACCGTATGCAACTCATCAATGAACAACAGAATCTGCCCCTGCGACGATTGCACCTCTTTCAAGACGGCTTTCAACCGTTCCTCAAATTCCCCACGAAATTTGGCCCCTGCCACCAACGCCCCCATATCCAACACAATAAGCCGTTTTTGTCTCAGGCCTTCCGGCACATCGCCTTTGATGATTCGCTGGGCCAATCCTTCCACAATGGCGGTTTTTCCCACACCGGGTTCACCGATGAGCACCGGATTATTTTTCGTGCGTCGTGATAAAATTTGAACGACCCGACGAATTTCTTCGTCCCGACCAATGACCGGGTCCAGTTTTCCTTGACTGGCCAACCGCGTCAGATCCCGGCCATATTTCTCCAACGATTGATACGTCCCTTCCGGATCCTGGCTCGTCACACGCTGATTGCCCCGAACATGCTGCAGACCGGCTAATACTTTATCTCGCTTTAAGCCCAATGTTTGAAAAACGCCCCCTTCTTCCACCATGGCCAACAACACATGTTCCACGCTCAGGTACTCATCACGAAGCTCTTTCATCTCCGTTTCGGCCTGATTCAAGACCTTCCCCAAACGGGGGGTCAGATGCACTTGTCCGGGGGCCGATCCGCTCACCTGTACTTGGGGAATTTTTTTAAGAGCTTGCTCGACGGCATTGCTGACTGATTTGGGGGACACTCCCGCTTGCTCTAGAATAGGTATCGTCGAACCATCCGCCTGTTCCAACAAAGCCGCCAGCAGATGCTCGACGTCAATGCCTTGATGGTTACGACGCATAGCCAGACCCGAGGCTGTTTGCAAGGCTTCCTGCAATTTGATCGTCATTTCATTGGGATTCATCAAAATACCTCTTCCTTTGTTTTTTCGGTCTTCTACGCATAGAAATCATCAAGAATATCAATGCTCCACCATGCATTTACCTCTTGTCGTTCCTGTTCTAGATAACCATTTCCCTATGGGTTTCAAGCCCTGGCTATTTAATTTTATTTAAAGAACAGACAAGATATCTTTCGTAGCATTCCGGTAGAGGAATGGCCAAATGAGGATGAGAGAGAACCTCATCCACAACAACCCGAGAGCACTCGACTGCGATGGCGATACGGAACGTGAAGGATTGCGTGAGTTCAAGAGCGCAAACTGGAAGACAATGAATTGGTTACAGTCACCCGGCCTGAACAGTATTGACGATTTGTTGGTAAAGATCGTGAACCTTTTGCGTATGCGCCCGATAGTCCACGAGTAAATGCTCAGCCGTCTGTTTTGCGGTTTCCCCCCGACGATACCCCATCCTCATGGCGCATTTGGCGATCTCTTCTGTTTTGGAAGGTAGAAGATGCGTTTGGAGTTCATGAACCATTTGAATCTTATGTTCCAGATTTCGCAAGAAGACATAGGATGCCTTGAGTTGATGAAGTGCATCGATCTCCAATTTTCCCACTCGAACTAATTTCGTCAAACTTTTTAACGTTTGGCGATCGCGAATGCTGGGATATTGATAGCCCCACCGCAACTGAAGGCTTTGCACAATAAATTCAATTTCTCGAATGCCCCCTATGCCCAATTTTACATTTCGTTCCAGTTCTCCACGGCGGGATATCTTGGACACCATTTCAGATCGAAGGGCATGAATGGCTGTGAATACTTGAGAGGCGGTTTCTCTTGTTCCATACACAAATTTTCCTAACTTCCGAATAAGAGACTGCCCGATCCGAATATCGCCTGCAATGGGTTTGGCCTTCAAAAATGCCAATCGTTCCCACGTCCGTCCCCGTGTTTGATAATAATGACACGCATCCTCCACGGAACAGGCCAATGGCCCCACCTGACCTTCCGGGCGCAACCGCATATCCACCCGAAACAATGCCCCTTCAGAGGTGGACGCAGACAAGACGTTCGTCAGTTCCCTTGCGAGAGCGTGAAAATAATCTGATCCCAAAAGTGACTGCTGCCCTTTCCCCGCGGCCGTACTTTCTTGAGGAGCTTGATAGACATAGATGAGATCTACATCCGAACTATAATTCAATTCCCAACCACCCAGTTTTCCCATGGCCAGCACGGAAAAGCCTACGCGGTTTTTCATTTGTGCGGATGATGGCGCACCCCAGCCCCCATGCTGGCGCTGGAGCTCCTCATTCACGAGTTCATACGCCGCTTGAATCACCCCGGCCGCTAAATCCGACAGCACCGTATAGGTTTCAATGGGACTGGCAATGCCAAGGAGGTCACGAATACCCAGGCGGAGCATTTCTCGTCGCTTAAATCGTCGTAAGGCTTCACACTTGCCCTCATAACTTTTCACACCTTCCAGCATATTCTGCAATGTCGCAAAAAGATTGGACCGGGTTTGACGCCGGACTAAGACGCGGTCCTCTTCGATCCAATAGACCAACAAGGGGTCTCGAATAAGCGTTTGTGCCATCGCCTGACTGTTCCCAAAGGCCGCACTTAGCACGTCCATGACATGTGGCGCTTGTTGCAAATAGTGAAACACTTGCAGGCGATGAATGCCCGAATCAACATAGCGCTCCCATTCATTCAAGGCCTGATCGGGATCAGCCGTCTGTGACAGGCCGGAAAGAAGGCGGTGCAGAATACCCGCTAAGGCTTTGCGGGTATCGGGATCCCCGGCCATGGCTTGCAGATTATGGTCCGCTCGTTTCCAGTCTTGAATGCCATAGGCTTGTAGAACTCGAGCGACTTCGGACGAATGAAGATCGGTCGCCAACAGAATGGGTGTGGGTTCAGGGAAGCCGGAGCTGTTCACTTTTTTTCCGCGAGCCCTTTTGGGAGAGAGGTGTTTTGTGGAAGGTTTCATGAAGATGGAAATTATACGAGACCCGGCCAGGCCTTACAACGGAATAAAATTTCAGTATACTCCAAGATGATGAATCCTTCCGCCTTGCTCGAACAGATTCAACAACACTCTCCGCATCTCCCCGCCTCGTTGCTTCAAGATTTTCTTACACAGATGGACCCGGACTATTTCAACCAGTTTCCTCTCGAGACCATTCTTCAACATCTTGAGCTGACACACAAACTCACATTCGAATCCCCTTGTTCCATGGCTATCCATACCCGTTCCTCCCGGGAGTACCAGATTCATTTGGTGGCGTATGACTATTTTTCAGAATTCGCCACATTCTGTGGTGTCCTGGCTTCATTTGGTCTGGACATTCGCGAGGCCGCAATTTTTACGTCTCGTGAGGCGGCTTCCTCATCCCCACGTCCTTTGCAGGCATCAAAAAATCTACGTTCGTGGAACCGTCTCTCTCCTCGACGTCCATCACGAGGGTTATCGCGAAAGATCGTGGTGGATGTCTTTCACGTTCAAGCCCTAAAAGGGTTTTTATTCGGACCAACCGTCCAACAGGACTTCCAGGACACTCTCATCTCCCTGTTGCGATTATTACAAAAGAATCATGTGCGCCAAGCCCGTCGGCAGGTCAATCGACGGCTTGTTGAAAATTTGGGGAAAGCCCAAAGAAAGACGGGCGATGTCCTCCACCCTGTTCGTATCACCTTTTCCAACACCCCTTCTTCCCCTGATACGGTCCTGGATATTCGGTCCACGGACACACCGGCCTTTCTCTATGCCTTTGCGAACGCGTTGGCCATGCGCGGCATCTACCTGGTCAAAGCCAAAATTGAGGTCAAAGATCAGCAAGTCTTAAATCGGCTCTATGTGCGTGGCCGACAGGGGGGCAAAATCCAAAGCCAATCCGAACAACAGGAACTACGGACCGCAGCCGCGCTCCTGAAAGAATTCACCTATTACTTGAGTTGGGCCCCAGATCCAGGAAAAGCCCTCGATCATTTCGATCAATTTCTGGATCAGCTGTTGGAACAGCCACAATATGTTTCGACGTTGAGCACCTTGACCCAATCTTCAACCCTGGAAAATCTCGCGCAACTATTTGGCAGCAGTGATTATCTCTGGGAGGATTTACTGCGGCGGCAGCATGACAATCTTTTGCCCATGATGCGTCACTATCAAAAGGGACCGTTGGTTCGCTCTAAAGCCGTTCTGAACAAAACCATCCAGAAAAGTCTGCAACAGGCCAAGACCATTTCTCAAAAAAAACAAAAGCTGAACCAATGCAAGGATGAAGAACTCTTCCGAATTGACATGCGCCATCTTCTGGAAAACAGCTCCCTACCAGATTTTTCTCACGCGTTGACGAATCTGGCCGATGTCATTTTGAGTCATGCGCTGGAGCAATCCTATCGTGGGATCACGCCCAAGGCTTCACGGTCGACCATGCCTCCAATGGCTATTCTTGGATTAGGGAAATTAGGCGGAGGAGAACTGGGCTATGCATCAGATATCGAAATTCTTTTTGTCTATGAGGCTACGCAAGGATCTGGTAAGAGCAAGTCATCCAGGACATCAGCCGATTTCTATGAACGGTGGGCACAGGAGTTTCTTCAATGGATCGAAGCCAAACAAGAAGGCATTTTTCATGTTGATACCCGACTCCGTCCTTACGGCGACAAAGGTACGCTGGCAAATTCGCTGGAAGAAATTCAGCAGTATTACCAAATGCAGGGCGCGGCAGCTCCATTTGAACGCCAAGCCTTTATCAAGCTTCGGTTCGTGGCCGGCCATCGTGCCTTAGGAAAGGCGGTTGAAGCCCACCGAAACCGATTTGTGTATGGACCAGAACCGTGGGATCTGCCAACTGCACTGCACCTTCGTCAACGCCAGATGACTGAGCTCGTTCAACCCGGCACCACACATGTGAAATACGGCCCGGGCGGGCTGCTTGATGTGGAATATATGGTGCAATACCTTCAACTGATTCATGGGCATCACTACCCTTCCCTTCGAACACCGAATACGCTGGAGGCCATCGAGCAACTCTGCCATAAATCCATTATCACCCTCGCTGAAAGGGAAACCTTACAGGATGACTATTTGTTTCTGCGGCAATTGATTGATGGCTTGCGAATCGTTCGAGGCAATGCCAAAGATTTGGTTCTGCCACCCTCCGGATCGGACGAAATGGTCTTTTTGGCTCGAAGATTGGGGATGGGCTCAACGGATTGGCAGAAAAGCGCTAAGGCATTTGAACAGGCGACTCTTGAGCGAATGACAAAAATTCACGAACGGTTTCTTCACCGTTTTTCACAAAAGAATGCCTGAGCCGATTCTCGTCGGCTCAGGCATTCACTCACTCAGAGCGTGAGGGGATAAGGAATACACGTGAGGAGGTGAAGCTTCAGAATGACTCCTGACCCCTCACTCCTTACAAATTCCTACACGTCGTAATACATGAAGAATTCATGGGGATGCGGCCTGAGGCGCATCTGATCCACTTCATTGGCTCGTTTATAGGAAATCCACGCCTCAACTAAGTCATCACTGAATACTCCACCCTTCAAGAGGAACTCATGGTCATTGGCCAGGTTGTCTAGAGCTTCTTCCAGGCTAGAAGGCAATGTTTGAATATTGCCTAATTCTTCCGGTTCTAAATCATAGAGATTTTTGTCCATGGCTTCGCCAGGATGAATTTTATTTTGAATCCCATCCAATCCCGCCATCAACATGGCGCTGAAGGCCAGATACATATTGCAAGAGGGATCGGGGAATCGGACTTCGATCCGCTTGGCCTTGGGACTTGGCGAATACA
>JBFJON010000071.1:0-6646 GCA_041617575.1 Nitrospirales bacterium
GGCAGGAATCGAGGCACGCGACAATGTCTCAAGCCTGCCGTGGATTGCATGGTTGTTGGGCCTGGCAATCTTCGTTCCCGGGTCTGGTCTCCTCACATGGTCAATGGTTGTGAACCCGTACTTTGAGAAAACAGTGCGCATCCAAACAGAACATGGGCATTGCGTGATCGACACGGGCCCCTACGCCTACGTACGTCACCCCGGTTATGCGGGTTTCATGGGATGGATTCTCTCGACTCCGCTTCTTCTTGGGTCGGCGTGGGCCACCATCCCTGCCTTCCTGGCGGTGGTGGGGCTACTCATCCGAACCGCACTCGAAGACCGAACGCTCCAAACTGAGCTTCCCGGCTACGCTGAGTATGTCGCACGCGTTCGCTTTCGGTTGCTTCCAGGCGTGTGGTAACTGGGAATAAATATGGAAAGTGAGCAGCGGGGTATTGTTAAATTAAGTCCATCTGACCAAAAATTAGGCCATACACGAATTCATAACGCATTGATTGTGCAGCATTCAGGTTACTGGCCCGAGGTAGAAAATCAGCCTAATTTAACTTAAGTTGACAATACCCGCGCGAAGGTATCCAGGCATTTGTCGAAAAACGCAAACCCGAATTTAACTAGAGTATTAGGATTATGAGCGATTTATCACAGGGTGTTGCATTTATCGATGGCGAGTACGTCCCGATCGCCGAGGCCCGAATCCCGGTGTTGGACTGGGGCTTTCTGCATTCGGATGCCACCTACGATGTCGCACATGCCTGGCGCGGAAAATTTTTTCGCATCGATGATTACCTCGATCGTTTTCACGCCAGCATGGAGAAACTGCGCATGTCGGTACCCTACAGCCGCGAACAGATTCGCTCGATCATGTTTGAACTGGTCAGGCGCAGCGGTCTGCAGAATGCCTATGTCGAAGTTGTTTGTACTCGTGGCGTGCCTACTCCTGGTTCACGTGATCTGCGTAGCTGCGAAAATCGTTTTCTGGCATTTGCGATTCCATTCGTCTGGATTGCCGACGAAGCCCTGCGCAAACAGGGGCTTAATTTGCTGATCAGCCGACAACAACGTATCCCGCCGGAGTCCGTCGACCCTAAGATCAAGAACTACCATTGGCTTGATATGGTCGTGGCCCTGTTCGAAGCTTACGACCATGGCGCCGATACCGCAGTGCTCGTTGATGCCGGGGGCAATCTCGTGGAAGGGCCGGGATTTAATGTATTCGTGCGCCAGGGGGATACGGTTATCACCCCGGCCCGGGGTGTACTTGAAGGAGTGACCCGGGCGACGATACTGGAGCTGTTGGCAAAAGAGGATTTGCAGGTGAAGCAGGAGTTGCTGCCCGTGGCTATGGTAAAGGCAGCTGACGAAGTGTTTATCACCAGTACCGCTGGTGGCGTTATGCCGGTCACCCGGATCGCGGGCCAACCGGTTGGTGATGGCAGGCCGGGTAAATTGACGGCGAAACTGAACGACGCTTACTGGGCGTTGCACGATGACCCCGGCTTCAGTGCCGCGATCGAATATTAAGGAAATGAACGTGAACAATAAAGCCAGAGTTGCGCTCGACGGTGCCAGCAGCGGCATCGGTAGGGCAGTTTGCCACGCCCTGTTAAAGTCATTGTCAATTTAACTTGATGCGGTCACATTGACAATATCCGCAATTACGTAACTGCAATTCTCCGAACAGGTGGCTTGGCATCAGGATTTTTGGCAATCGTCACGGTCAAAACACCATTTTTAAACTTAGCCTCCACCTTACTTTCATCGGCATCAGTCGGAAGGGAAAGCATGCGTTGAAACGCCCCATAGGAGCGTTCGACCCGGTGATATTGTTTATCATCATCTTCCTTCTCATAGCGTTTTTCCCCACGAATCAACAGCGTTCCATCGGCAATAGTCAAATCGATATCTTTTTCGTCTACGCCCGGAACCTCCACCTTAATGGTATAGTCTTTTTTGCCTTCTCCGATATCGACCTGCGGGAGAATTACCCCTCCCCAGGAACTTCCCATCTCCTGTCTGAATGGAGACAAAGGGAAACCTTGAAAAAAACTTTCAAAGAGTTTGTCAATATCACTATGTAAACGACTCAGTGGATGATCCGTGGTTTTGGATAAGGCCTGGCTTGGGGTTGATCGAGACTCTTCCTCTTTCTTAAACCAATTCCATGGGGTAAGTAAATTTTTGAGTTCCATTGGGCATTCCTCCTTTTTTGTGTTCAATTCAAACTTCTTTCATGTCTAAGAAATAGATATGGCGACATATTCGAATTTCAAGTCTTCCTCGGGCAAAATTTCCTCATTGACATTCAACTTTTAAAAATCACCCCGTATGTTCAAAAAACTCATCTGACCTTCCACCAAAGTTCTTATCAAAGTCCTCAATTCCCTGTTAATTCCCTGTTATTGAAATCTCCCGTGAAAGTGTGAAAAACTAAATACCTTGTCTTCATTGATTGTTACGCCAATTCGACAAAAAGTCCTCCCTTTCAAACGCAATAATTTCCCTGTATTTTCCATGTTAAAGACGGAATTGGAAATTGGAAGGAACTGACTACCCTGAAGGCGGCAAGTCAGGGATAAATTGTAGATTCACTTGGTAGGATGAGATAACATGAGAGAGAATTACGCAGATGACTGCGCACACCGCCAGCCAGTCAACCACAAAATTTGACTCTCCTAACTACACCGAAATTCTCCTAACTTCTCGGCGAGTTACACATTCTTTGTGCCTCACCAGACCCTGTGCATGGCGAATTCCTAATTATGCCGCTATTGGTGTCTGAAACAATCCCTGACAATGTAACCGCCACACAAAATGCTTTGGGTCTGCGGGTGGCGATGGGACTTTTCCAGCTGTTTCCTCTAGGGTTTGGGAATTCAGGCTCTGATGAATCCGAAAATTATTGTAATATTCTTTAAAGGCTTCTAACTTCCTCTCCAGATCCGACCCATTACAGAACAGCAAGTGATCCAAATATTCTCGACGGATGGTGCCAATCAGTCGTTCGATGAAGGGATGGGACACCGGCACGCAAGGGATGGTTTCAACCTTCTGGATTCCCAGAATTCTCAGATTCGCTTGCCATTGGTGAAATCGAAATACGGGGTCATGATCGGAGCTGAGCCAGTGAGGCATCCCTGTTCGGCTTGTGGCCTGATGAAACAGGCCGCATAGCGCTCTCCCATCCATGGCTGGAGCTGGGTGGACCCCGAATCCGATGATCCGACGCGTGCAGTGGTCCATGACGACGAGGACCCAATGGATTTGAGGTGGGAGGGATACACACCGGAAGAAATCCATGCTCCACAGGCTATCCTTTGTGTGGCCAAGGAAAGTCAGCCACGAGGGTCCGTCGGTTTGGTCGGGTTGATAGTGCGTGGCGAGGATCCGTCTGACGACATCTTTCTCGACGGGAATCGCAAAGATCTTGGATATCTGTTCGGCAATTTTAATGCACCAAAATCTCGGATTACGACGTTTCATCTCTAGCACCAGCTCAATCAGTTGAGGAGAGGGACCCTTCGGTCCTGGCTTCCTTCGCTTCTGGGCGGAGAACAGCAGGCGATATTTCCATTTGATCAGTGTCTGATGACACCTCAGGAGTGTGGAAGGTTGGACGAGAATGGCGGCCCGCTTGATGCGGCGCGAATCCAGAAAGATGGTCCAGAGGCCTAATAGGAAACGATCAAGGGGTGAGAGATTGGGGGCGCGTTTTCGGGAGCGGGTGACGAGAAACAACTGTTGCTTCAGCAGCAGATTCTCGGCAATCATGGCCTTCATGCCACAAGGCCTGAGAAGTTTGTGGGTTAGGGACATAAGGTAAGTGAAAACCATGAACATATTTTTCATGGCTGGAGAGCGTAAGCCTAGTTGAAGAGAAGATCAAGCCTCGCGGAGGAGCGCTCTGGCAGTGGAGATTAGGAATTCGCCATGCACAGGTTGTTTTCCGGAGCTCCTACACGACTTCTTAGATAAAGGAATCTGAAAAAGTTCGGGCAAACAGTTACTAAGGTCAGGAAACGGGTGCCTTGTATTCCCTTGGGAGCGAATAAAAGGAGCGAAGAGGAAAGGACACCATCATGGAGGAAATCAATAGGATCCCGAAACAGAACCACAATTCTTTTTTTTAGGACTTAATTAAGGAGTGTGATCTCCCTTATGCAATACAGGACTCTTTCCGAGAATGTAAAGACAATTTCTTGGCCGTGATCTTTACAAGTTTGTACATTCCTACATCGGCAGGAGACGGACATTGGGGAAAGATGTCAAAAAAACTAAGCACTTCAATACCAGGAAACTGGCGGTGGACTGTATTCCCCATGTAACCGTTGTTTTCTTATATCTCATTATTGCTGAAGGTTCTCGTGTTCTGTCTGAAGTTTTTCCTCTTTTGTTTATTAGTCTGGGTATTCTCTCTGTCTATTTTGTGGGGTGGAGAGCAACTTTGAAAAAAAGGAGTGAAAAGTCATTAAAGTATTCCTACGGTCAAGGCGATCTCGCGATGGAATGTAGTTGCGTGTTTGCACTTTTCATTATGTTTGGCCTCTTCTTTCAAGACTTGCACCATCTATTCCCAGATTTTTTTATAGTCGAAGATGAAACAACCTACCTGAATTGGTTGCTCTTCACCGTAGAGAATATTTTTGAATCGATTGTGGACGTGTTAAGTATTTACGACATCAGTCTTTCTGGAATTAACCCGAATGATAATGTGGCCAAAACGGTCATTTTGTTATTTCGCTTCACCGTTAATGTCTTGGTAATCCTTCTTTTTGTCAGGAACTGGAGAAATCTGAGAACGTATTGGCAGCTCAACAAGAAAAGAAATTTTTAAATAACGAGGGCGAACCCTAACCGAAGATATATCTTCAAAACGCGTACTCCATTTGGTGAATAAAGCGTATACGGGCCGCGAGCTGTTGGCTGCAATTCACATTGGGACCGACTAGGTTGTGTGAAGTAGTGAGAAATTCGCTAATGACTATGCACATCGCCTTTATGCGGGTAGGATTTGGGAATGCATGGATAATCACTCGACACGAATCAGAAGTGGAACTATTGCAGCATAAACGTTTCAAACTCTAGTTTTCGAAACGTATTATCCAGTTGATACATCCCGACGACAACCGCCAACAACACCGCCCCGGCAAAGCCATATCCATAAAACGTCATCCCTCCCATCAGGGTGCCTAACGTCAGGACCCCATTGCTGAAAAAAAATATGATCGTCAACCGCAACGCCAAGGCTCGCTTATCCAAATAAAAGAGGGTATTGAGAATCCCCAAAAACACCACTTGCAAACTGGCTGCGACCACATCGATATACAAGAGTGATTCGTACAACATGGAAATTCCCAGCCACGACAAGATTGTTGGACCACTCCACCAACAGATCAAGCACACCACAAATTGTATCTTCATGATTTCATAGAGGCCTTGCCTGGCTGTTCGCACCATGCCCGACTTGGCTTCCTCGATATAATCCAAGGAAGCCCCATTGCGTATACCATCATAAAACTCGGCATGCCGGTCAACGAAATCCGTCTCCATCCGCACGAGAAAACTGGCCATACCCGGGAGAATAGCCAGATACGCTAAAAATATGGGCAGATCGTAAATCGGCGAACTTTTCAATGGACCGATAATCAATTGCCCTGTGTGAGGAAAGTACCAAAAGAGAATTTTATCAACCCACAAGGCGGCGTTATAAAAAAATCCCAACCAAATGAGTTCACGAAACAGCTTTCCTTTTTTCAGGAATTCACAGGACCAAAAGTCAGGCGAGGAATAATGCTTAAAGGTCAATCCCATAATGCCCAGCAACAACACAAATTGTCCGAGGAAAAACCCAAAGAGCAGTCCTTCAAGCCCATAAGAGCTACATAGTCGTGCCACGCCAACTGTGATCCCGTAACCAAGGGCAAACAGGACCAGAATCCCCTGATACTGCTTTATGCCGGAAAGAAAAATGGTCCCGACCCAGACATTGGCCAACACCACAAAACTGCCCACCATAAGCACTCGATAGGTTATGGATTGCATGGGAAAGAGAAGCAGCACGCCAATGGTCCCCACGAGAGCTGCCACCATGGTAACCAAGCTGACCACCCCATGAAAATTTGGCAAAACACGGCGATCCTGTTTTTCAAATAACCGGTCTGCCACAAATCGGGTAAACGACGATTGGATAAAACCTGTGAGGATCAGACTGGTAGCAATTAAATAAGTCACCGAAATTTGAAATTGAGCAACCTGCACTCCCAAAGCCCCAGAAGAGACAGTCGACAACCCAATGACCAACAGACCAAGGATCGAAAGTATCCAGGGCCCTGAGCTGATGACGCCAGCATACCCATAGGCCTGGAACACGGACCAATAGTTCTCTTTTCTGAGAATTTTACGAAGCTCGAACCCGATCCCGGCCATAATTTAACGCCTGTGTGTAAATAAAACGGTATCGTTCTAGCATTTCCGTTTCGGTATAAAAGGTTTCCACTCGTTTCATGCCTGCCTGTTGGGCAAAAAACCATTTTTTCCTATTCAACAACAAATCAAGAGCCTCGTGGGCTAACCCATTGGCATCCGCCATGCCCACGACTGCACCGGCAGCTCCACAAGAATCTCCGTGCAACCCTTCTCCCAACAC
>JBFJON010000072.1:0-6618 GCA_041617575.1 Nitrospirales bacterium
ACCTGAAATTACCCTGATCCATGGCCCGGGATGTCCGGTATGTGTCACTCCCATTGATTTGATTGACTCGGCTTGCGAACTCGCTAAGATTCCTGAGGTCATTTTTTGTTCGTTCGGCGACATGCTCCGCGTCCCAGGAACCCATGAGGACTTACTCAAGGTCAAAGCCCGGGGAGGAGATGTGCGCATCATCTATTCTCCTCTCGACGCCGTTGCCATCGCCCAGGCGAATCCTTCGCGACAGATTGTCATCTTTGCTGTGGGCTTTGAAACCACGGCCCCTGCTCAGGCCATGGCCATTCTACAAGCACAACGAATAAAACTTGAAAACTTTTTCGTCCTTGTGGCTCATGTGTTAGTCCCTCCAGCCATGGAAGCTTTGCTCTCTTCCCCTGAAAATCGTGTACAGGGATTTCTTGCCGCAGGACATGTGTGCACGATTATGGGCTATGACATATACGAATCCATCAGTAGAAAATTCCAGGTGCCCATTGTTGTGACCGGATTTGAGCCAGTAGACATTCTGGAAGGTGTGAAGAGGGTCGTCCATCAATTGGAGGAAGGGAGTTCTGTCGTCGAAAATCAATACGCCCGATCGGTGCGCCACTCGGGAAATCTTGAAGCGCAAAAAATTATTCATGAAGTCTTTCAACCCTCTTCGCGCCATTGGCGAGGAATTGGGAATATTCCCAATAGCGGTCTGCAGCTTCGTGAGAGCTTTGCCCAATTCGACGCCCTCCAACAGTTCCACGCTCGTATTCACCTGACAAATACCACTACTTCTCCTTCATCCGAATGTCAAAGCGGTCAAATTCTTCAGGGACTCATGAAACCTTCAGACTGTCCCGCATTTGGGACTCGGTGTACCCCAGACCATCCCCTTGGTGCCCCCATGGTATCCGGCGAAGGGGCTTGCGCGGCTTATTTTCATTACCGTCCCTCAAGCGTTGCCAGACTTTAATTCATGTCTCAGAACTCTTCCTTCGAACCTCAGTGCCCCTTGCCCCTCACTTCAGATGACACCATTCGTCTCGCCCATGGCGGTGGTGGACGTCTGATGCAAAAACTTATTCATGAGATTTTCCTGGAGGGCTTTTCCAATTCATATTTGACCGCGTTACAAGACAGTGCCGTCCTACCTGCCCAGGATGGTCGCTTGGCCATGACAACCGATTCCTATGTAGTCCAACCACTATTTTTTCCAGGCGGCGACATCGGCAGTCTGGCTGTGCATGGCACGATCAATGATCTTGCTATGATGGGGGCAAGCCCACGTTATCTGAGTGCGGGGTTTATTTTGGAAGAGGGATTACCGATTGCCACGCTCAATCACGTCGTCTCCTCGATGGCGAAGACTGCCCGCGACTGTGGAGTTCAAATCGTTTGCGGTGATACGAAAGTTGTGGATCGGGGGAAGGGCGATCAGATCTTTATT
Organism: Nitrospirales bacterium; assembly: GCA_041617575.1. Lineage (GTDB taxonomy): Bacteria > Nitrospirota > Nitrospiria > Nitrospirales > UBA8639 > Nitrospira_E. The sequence goes on from JBFJON010000072.1 coordinate 1,436, forward strand.
AATACCACGGGTCTGGGTGTGATTCCTTCATCGGTAGATATCGGCCCTCATCGTCTGACCCATGGGGATCGGATCATCGTCAGCGGGGACCTAGGCGCACATGGCATCGCCGTGTTGTGCCAGCGCGAAGGATTGGAGTTTTCAGGAAACTTATTTAGCGATTCCGCCCCACTCCACACGGTCATTGCCGATTTACTCACGCATGGTGTATCCATCCATTGCCTTCGAGATTTGACCCGTGGTGGGCTAACCAGTGCCCTCAACGAACTCGCAACAGCTGCTCAGCTAACTATGACGATTGAAGAATCGCGCATACCGGTTAGTCATCCAGTCCGTGGAGCCTGCGAAGTTCTTGGGCTGGATCCGCTCTATGTGGCCAATGAAGGGCGATTTGTGATGTTTCTTTCTCCCGAGAACGTAGACGGGGCCATTTCCATTCTGCATCAACATGCGGTATCAAAAGAAGCCGTAGATATCGGAGAAATTGGGTTTACTCCAACAACTCCACATCAGGCGCTCGTCACCCTACAAACTAAGTATGGGACCCACAGAATTCTGGATCTTCTTTCAGGAGAACAACTCCCAAGAATTTGCTAACATTTGGGTGAAGTTTTCTATCGCTGGATCAAGCACTCGTCACGTAATCTCGCGACGGCCATGCTCATTACCCTCCTCGTCACCACAATTTTAGTTGCCCTGACGGTCCTTATCCACTTTGAAGCCCTACGCTGGTTATCAGCCTTCATGATGTCTCCTCCCGAACGCTTCCGCATGGCTCTATTGATTTGCATGCTAGGTGCCATGGTGGCTCACGTAATTGAAATATGGGTATTTGGATTAGGGTATTGCTATTTGACTGAGTTTGATCGATTGGGTTCGCTGGAAGGTGGCTTCACCCATACCCTGGCTGATTGTGGATATTTCTTCTTTGTCACCTACACCACGTTGGGATTCGGGGACCTCATTCCGAAAATGCCCATTCGATTCCTGACGGGCATGGAAGCTTTAACCGGGCTCCTCCTCATTACCTGGACTGCTTCGTTCATGTACATCCAGATGCAACAATGTTGGAAAACGAATTCTTCGCCATAATTGGTTTACCAAAAGTACCGAAGGAACCTTCCGCAACAGCTGTGCATTTAAGGAAGTCTGACGGCTTCTGATCTATTAACGCGGAAATTTGATTTTTTAATGGCAAGGGTCGGCACACCAAAGGAAAAGATAGAGAAAGACCATGACTCCCAGAGCAACCGCACCTAAGAGATACCATTTGGCTTTCATTAGACTTCCAACCTTTTAAATTCTTTAAAAACCCCTGTGCCCTACCCGCCATCTCCGAGGGAGATGCATCTAGACTCGCACCATGGTGTTTTAACTATCAAATACACCTTCACCCTCACCCCGCCCCTTCGTCCCTCTTCGGAAGGAAGCCCTCAAGTGCGAGAGATTTCTAAACTGTCTTAGTTGAACTTTAAAAGACTTTGTTGCAGCCATCTTATACTCGGACCAATAAGAGCGAACAGTCCGTGTGGTGGATGACCGAATGGGAGACACTCCCCAGAAAAAATCGGCTCACCCCTGATTGACTCTGTGGTCGCATGACCAAAAGATCGGGCTTTATCTGTTTGACCTCTTCAACAATCGTGAAGGATGGCGCCCCTTCAATGGCCACGCCTTTGGGCTGATGCCCCAACCGCTCCAACTCCAGGCACAGGACCTGTGTAAACTTCTCAGCATAACTGATCATATCTTTGCGGAATTCTGGAGGAATCATCGCCCCCACCGGCCAGACTGGATCAACCATGGGAACCACATGAAGAACCGTGATGGCACAGGGCTCTCGAAAAGGATTTTTTTTGAAAAATGTGAGGATGACATCAGAATCTTCCTGACTTTCAATGGGAATGAGAAGCTTCTTGATGCTTCGAATAGGTTGTTTGACCAGAAGGGTCGAGCAGGGAGCATGCGTCATCACGCGATGTGACACACTTCCAAATATTTGTTCTCGAATGCGTCCTAACCCACGGGCACCCATGACGACCAAGTCGACTTTCTCGTCTTGGGCCACTTTAAGGATTGATTCAGCGGGGCTGCCCATCTCCAGCTGTTTGGAAACAGAACCTGGGTGAAGAGGCAAGAGAGACTCGGCTTGATCCAACGTACGTTCTCCTTCTTCTTGCATCGCCTTTTCCACAGTCATGGCTAAATCTTTTGCGACATTGGCCCCCATGGCCGGATAGGGGATACCCGGGACATTCACCACATGCAGGACCTTCAAACTTTCGGCTGGGGTTAAGGCTTCAAACGCACGTGTGGCATTCAACGATTGGTCCGATCCATCAACTGCTAATAGGTATTTCATCGTTTGTCTCCCTTCACTATTCGCTATGACCTGATTCCTTCTTCCTACCGGATTTCTTTAATCATATCGATTGCACCGGAAGGACATTCTTCCATACATATGCCACATCCCTTGCAAAAATCAAGATTGATTTCATACCGTTTCCCGGGATCGAGTTTGATAATCGCGTTATCAGGACACACTCCATAACAGGTGTCGCATTCAAAACAATTTCCACAGGAAAGGCAGCGTCTGGCTTCGAGTAAGGCCGTACTCGCATCCAACCCACCGACCACTTCTTCAAAGCTTGCTCGTCGTCTGGCTAAATCCAAATACGGCTGGTGGCTTTGGTCCGCATCTGTGTAGTACCAGGTATTCAGACGATCAAACATCGCCAAAGAATTTGATGGTTCCTTCACATAAGGGAATCCACGCAGATAGGCATCAATATGTCTAGCAGCTTTTTTCCCATGGCCGGTAGCCACAGTCACCGAACGTTCTGAGGGAACCATATCGCCTCCGGCAAATACTCCCAAGCGTCCGGTCATCATAGTTTCGTCCACTTGAATCACCCCGTCCGGCGAAATTTCTAATCCTGGTACATCCTGTAAAAACCCGGTGTCCACTTCCTGCCCTACGGCCAGAATTAAGGTGTCCGCTTCCAAAGTTTCCATTCGTCCTGTAGGTTGGGGGTATCCTTTATCATCCAATTTCATTTCCTCAACGGTTATCACATTCCCATCCACCTGCCGAATCATGTTCAACCATCGTGTCAGGACACCCTCTTCCAACGCCTCTTCCACCTCGAAATCATGGGCGGGCATATGTTCACGATCACGCCGATAGATCAGCAGAGTTTCCTGTGCACCGAGCCGTTTGGCTGTTCGCGCAGCGTCAATGGCGGTATCCCCTCCTCCATAGACCACCACCCGTCGACCAATCTTTGGAACCTCTTGACCCTCCATTCCTTTTAAAAACCCTAAGGCATCGATAATTCGGCCCGTGTCTGGGCCCGGAATGTCGACCCGTTTACCCAAATGAGCTCCAATGGCCAGAAACACGGCATCGAATTTTCCCTCTTTGATGACCATCTCCAAATTGTCGACTTTTCTATTCAACTGGATGGACACGCCCATGGCTTCAATTCTGCTAATTTCGGCATCTACGATGTTTCGAGGCAAGCGGTACTGTGGAATACCGAATCGCATCATGCCCCCCGGCTTTGGCCCCGCTTCATAGATCGTGACGGCATGACCCATTCGCGACAAATGATACGCCGCCGAAAGTCCGCTGGGGCCAGCTCCAATGATTAATAACTGTTTTCCTGTGGCCACCCCTGCTTCAATCTGCCAACCCTGTTCAATGGCATGATCGCCTAAAAATCGTTCTACTGAATGTATGCTCACGGCCTCATCAAACTGGCCGCGATTGCAAGCCGTTTCACAGGGGTGATAACACACCCGACCATGAATCGCCGGGAAGGGATTGTCTTCCATAATCTTGCGCCAGGCCTCTTCGTATTTTCCTTCTTCTGCTTCATACAACCATCCCTGAATGTTCTCCCCGGCTGGGCACCCTTGATTACAGGGTGGCAGATGGTCGACGTAGATCGGGCGCATCGTGCGCCAATTGCCAGTATGATTGGCTAAGCTCGATGCAGGATCTAATGTGATGGCAAAGGGTTTGCGTTCCATATCACGGCTCCTTCGCCGGATCACTAGCCTGCCTGGTTGGCAGGAGGTCATACAGGTGAATATTTCGATCTGCCATCGCTTGAATGGCTGCCAGCGCCTGCACATCTCTCGGGTTGAATAGGTGCTTGAACCGACCTTGAAGAACTAAATATTGCTCAACAGAAACCTGTTTCCTGATCGTTGTTCGGTCAGTCACAGCTCCCCCTTCAGCTTCAAACAAAGGGAACAAGCCACTTTCCACGGCCAATCGCGCGACCTTAATCGTTTGGGCCGGATCAGATTTCCACCCTAGCGGACAGGGTACGTGAATATGGATATAGCGGGCACCTCGCATAGTCATGGCCTTCGTCACTTTGGCTTCCAAGTCATGTAGATCTGCAACAGAAGCCGTGGCCACATAAGGAATACCGTGGGCCATGGCAATACGTGGAAGATTTTTTCCAATACCCATGGGATTGCCTGGTTCGGTCCCTACGGCTTGTGTGGTATTGGTCCAGGCCCGTGCTGGTGTGGCCCCTGACCGCTGAACTCCCGTATTCATATAGGCTTCATTGTCATAACAGACATACAACACATCATCATTGCGTTCAAACATCCCGGACAAACACCCGAACCCAATATCCACCGTGGCTCCATCCCCACCTTGTGCTACCACTCGAATATCGGACTTCCCTTTGGCGCGTAAGGCTGCGGCCACACCACTGGCAACTGCCGGCGCATTCCCAAACAAAGAATGTAACCAAGGAATCTGCCATGCGCTTTCCGGATATGGGCTGGAAAATACTTCCAAACATCCCGTGGCGTTGACCGCTACAAGCTGATTGTGAGTGGCCCGCATCACCGCGTCTAAGGCATACCGCGCACCTAGTGCTTCGCCACAACCCTGGCAGGCCCGATGTCCGGAATTCAGTGAATTGGTTCGATCCTTTCGTGCTTGTACCGTACGGTCAGCTTCACCCAATAGCCGGTTGCCCACTGTGAATGTCCCCGTTTGATAAAACTTGACGCGTTGATAGGACATAGCGTTCTCCTCTATCCCTTAAACAATCTTTCTCCCCGATGGACCCATCTCACGAAGAAGATTTTCCGGCGTCGGACCAGATCGTCGTTGTTCGGCTTCCCTCTTTAACTCTCGATTGATCGCTACC
>JBFJON010000073.1:0-6618 GCA_041617575.1 Nitrospirales bacterium
AATTATGTTAGGAGGTTTGGTAGGGATTGGATATTACCTGACAACCGAAATATTGGAACATTTAGGGATCTTATTCGGCGCCTCAGCATTCTTAACCACAACCATTCCTTTTCTAGGAATAGTGTTAGTTACGGCCATAATTTGGTGGATATACTTTTCATGAAAAAGAAAATCTATTTTTGTGATGGCGGTTTTTTGCGAGCCAAAATAGGAAGATGTAGGTTCGGTCTGTTCATTGAATGTCAATTTAGCATGAACTTGAAAGTCTGCAATAAGTTGTTATGAGTGTGTACTGGTTCATCTGTCATGAGTCAGATATTCGTTTGTGGGGGTTGACCTCTCGTGAACGATTAGGGCGAATGTTGATTCGACTTGGAATCCCTAATGTTATGTTTGATGTTCGTGATATTCCCACTGGAAGTTCGGTCTTAATTATTCGGGGGGACTTTATTTTCGATGACCGTGTCTTACGCAGTCTGTCGAAAGAAAAAAATGTCATTTTGAAGATGAAGCGCGGCATGCGTTCTATCCCTGTTGCTGCGCATGTAGAAGCGTCTGCTGCTCGATCTGTTTCACAAGGGATGCAAGAGGAACAGTTCCCTGATAGACCCAACCTGCGAACTGTCACATTAGAAGATCTTTCCGGCTCATTTTCCAATGAATTGCGAAAAGCTGACCATCCATACGTTTTGCCTCTTCGTGAGGACAATCGAAAAGTATTGGAGGAACACTTATTCTCTGGATCCTATAAAGGTGTCACCGATTTGGTGACAAAGTTTTGTTGGCCGGTTCCCGCTCAGTGGGCCACTCGATTTTGTGCTTTGAAGGGGATTTCACCCAATCAGGTGACCTCCTTGAGTTTGGGCTTCGTGATTCTGGCAGGGATTTTTTTCAGTTACGGGTATTTTTTCCTTGGTCTGGTTTTTGGTTGGGTGATGACTTTCCTAGATACGGTTGATGGGAAATTGGCAAGAGTCACGGTGACGTCCAGTAAATGGGGAAACATTTTCGACCATGGAATCGATTTGATCCACCCGCCACTCTGGTATTTAGCCTGGTGTATAGGCCTCTTTTCGTTTTCACCGATTCTTTCCCCATTGACTCTTGAGTCCACCTGTTGGGCGATTGTCATAGGGTATATTCTGGGCCGAATTGTTGAAGGAATTTTCCAATGGTGGTTGGGAGGATTTGTCATTTTTTGTTGGAAGCCTTTCGATTCCTACTTTCGACTCATCACCGCACGGCGGAATCCCAATATGATCTTTTTAACGGGCAGCGTTTTTATTGGACGACCGGATCTAGGGTTGGAAGCCGTGGCCATTTGGACGGTTCTTTCGTCACTCATTCTCCTAGGGAGACTGTTGATGGCCATTCTAGAAAAATGCACCAAAGGATCTGTTACCTCTTGGTTGGCCGAAATTGACCCTGTGAAAAGTCGAGATTCCTTAGCGGTACGATTGTTCACCAACCCTCCGGCAACGATAAAATGAAGTCACAAGCAGATATTAGGCATCTTCACGTCTTATCCATATTCTCCGCTGTAAATTATTTCTATCTCATCTTTTCCCCTTGCTTGAGATCGACTGATCTACGAGCCTGTCCGAGATAAGCGATCGTGACGAGGTTCTACTGGATTGAGTCAGATTATTCGGTCATTTGAGGCGAATAGTGGGGACTATTGAACGAAAAGGATCGGGAAATCTGGCCAAATCCAGCGCAACCGCAGTAGATCAGTCTTATCTTGGACAGGCTCCTGGGTCTAAGATAGCTGTGGGGATTCTCCATAATCCGCTGAGTGGTCGTAATAGGCGGAAGCCAGATCTTTTCCAGGGAATTCTTTCCCGGTATCCCGAAGTGCCATACGCTGAGGTCAACACGCCTGCGAATATCCTAGACGCTCTGAAGACGTTTGCCCAAGGTCAGGTGAATTGTTTGGTCGTCAATGGAGGTGATGGGACTATTCAAGCCACAATGGGAGCTTTGTTTCATCATCGTCCCTTTTCAGCCCTGCCTCGTCTGGCTGTGTTGCCAGCAGGGACGGCTAATTTGATCGCGGGAGATGTGGGTTTAGGGAAATTGGAGCCGAAGACTCTTGACCGATTTCTGACTGAAGCACAGTCCCATACTCCAAAACTATCAACCGAATCACGACCGATTCTTCGTATTCGTTTTCCTGAGAAGCGGGAATCCTTATATGGGATGTTTTTCGGGGCAGGGGCGATTTATCATGGCACGCAAATGGGCCTTCAAACCAAACAGTCGATAGGGCGGTTAGGAGAATGGGGAGCAGGACTGATTTTGATAAAATTTTTACTAGCGTTAGCCACCGGTTCTCGAAAAGGATTGAACCCGATCACCGTGCGCGTCACCGCAGGAAAATCCAGACCTCTTCAGGATGAGTACCTAGTCTTGATAGTGACGACTTTGAATCGTTTATTTCTAGGCATGAATCCGTTTTGGAGTAACAATTCGGGGCCGTTACGCTTTACGAGCCTTCGGGTTCCCTATCGCTATTTGTGGCGCGTCTTACCTGCCCTGCTTCGTGGACATTCTCATCCTTTGGCTACTGCCAACCATGGCTATATTAGTGAAAACCTTTCCGAAATTCGTTTGAGCTTTGACAGTGGGTTTGTGTTGGATGGCGAGATGTATTCTTCCTCCAATCATGAAGAACCCCTGATACTGGATTCTCCTGGTGAGCTTTCGTTCGTACGGTTGTGCCCTGAATAATCTTTATGGACGTTTCCGCAACAGTCTTAGAGATAGTCGGGCAGCCTAGTGCTCGACCTATTCCTGACTCAATTCAAGCTGCGGGAAATTTTCTGGCCAAGAAATACGGTCAGGCCGTTCAAGGGATTTTACTCTATGGCTCTTGCCTACGAGCGGGGACGGATCAAAACGGATTAGTGGATTGTTATGTCATCGTGGATCAGTATGCGTCGGTCTATTCGTCTACTTGGCTAGAGCTTCTCAATCGTTGGCTACCTCCTAACGTGTTTTATGGAGAGGTTGATGTAGAGGGACACAAAGTTCGAATGAAATATGCGGTCTTGTCGTTAGAGGATTTTGAGCGAAGTGTCACACCAAAATGGTTTCATTCCTACTTTTGGGGGCGATTTGCGCAACCGACGGCCGTGATGGCTTGTTCCAGCCAAGCGATGAATCAACGGATAATTTCAGGCTTGGGAAGAGCCGTGTTAACGTTTTTGGAAAAGGTGGTGCCACAGCTCCCTCGGCAATTTTCGGCAAACGAAGTGTGGAGTCAAGGCTTAACCCTCAGTTATAGCGCGGAATTGCGTGCTGAATCGACAGGGCGAGTCAAGACATTATGGGAAAGTAATCAAGCCTATTTTGAACAATTAGCTCATGCTGCGTTTTCGACTCACTTTCCAGGTGTTCAGGTCATTCAGGAGAAGGATAGGGCATTGTATAGTGGGAATCACTCAGGGTGGGATTGCACAAAAAATACAATAGGATGGACTGTTCGAAAGGTGCAGGGGAAACTTTTATCGATTTTGCGCCTTATGAAAGCCGCGTTTACGTTCCAAGGAGGAGCAGACTATCTCATTTGGAAAATCGAGCGACATTCCGGGGTGAAAATTGAATTGACTCCCGCACAACGCCGGCACCCAATCTGGGCCGGCATCACAACCTTTTGGCGTCTCTACCGCCAGGGTGCTTTCCGGTAACTAGCGCATTTAACTTTCACCTAGACATTTCAAAACTTCTTCGCTGTTGAGGGATACATCTTCTCCATCATTCCTTATCAGCGATGTGCCGGGTTTCGGCCCGGCAGCCGATCCACTTTTGTTTCAGCAAAAGTGGACAAAACCATTGACGCCCTGTTCGGCCACATTAGAAGGGATGAATTCATGGAGGAGTGCGGACCAACTCGCTCTGCTCAGACAAGGCCCGCCGAATCATAGGAGCATTCATCCCAGATAGCCGAACAGCAGGCGTCGGAAAGTATGAAAATGTTGGGGCGGAAGCCATGAGGCTTTTGTGCTTGCTTCCCTTGAAGACATTCCCAACATTTTTTATTGGGAATCCATCCTGGTTCTTGAGCTTTTTGCTTGACGTGGCCTTTCGGGTTTCCTGCGCGGTTCGCCGACTCCGGCGGGGCGCAAACTCGCTGGGCTCAAACAATGCGCGCCTTTTCTCCGGTGTCGGCTGAACTGCTCGGCCACACCACCAGGCCGGGGAGAATGCGGAAACATAGAGAGAGAACAGGTTAAAACGGAATCACAAATGAGATGACCAAAAATATCGAAAATGTAACCGAATACGGTATTCGGTTACATTTTCTGTTCTGCTTGTCCTTTGTGAGATAATTCGTTATTCCTTAAATCACAACGGCGGCTCTCGACCCAGAGCCGCCGTTCGCGGGCGACAAGAGCACGGGGGACGGTGGTCGTGGCGGAGATCGCGGAAGCCTTCTTGTCGAGGAGGGCTTACCTGGGAGGTGAGCTCTTCGACCCGCTTAGGTTTGGCGGCCGCGAGAGAACAGGAACGTGAGAGCAGCCCAGGTAGCGATCACTGTCACTATCGCGAGAAAAACGTAGACGGGCCAATCGCCCATCAGATCGAGGAGAGTCGGTCCCGCAGGTTTCGCGTTCAAGTACATGTAGTTCGCTCCGAGAACCACATTAATCGCGAAAACGATCGCCATATAAGCAAGAGTCCATCCAGTGGTGCTACCTAGATCGCTCCAAGTAGGACGGTAGTCGAGTTGAGCGACTACGATAATCGCAGCCCATACGATGAGAAGGTGTGCGATCCAAAACGTGAAAAAGACCGGGTGTGGGAACGCATATTCTAGAAGAGGAGTGAGAAACGCCTGCGAGCTCAGCACAAAGTCCCAAAAGAACACAAAAGGATAGAGTTTCTCCAATCGACGATAAAGTGCAAGACCGCCTACAAGCAACGCAGCATCGCAGAGCTCGAGTGGGAGAGATTCCTTCCAAGTGAAATGGGTGGGCCAGCCGTAGTAAATCTCTACCACGACAAAGCACGCGATCGTGAGGACCCCGATTCGTTCGATCGCTGCCCGAGATAGACGGACCTTCCAACAGAGCACGGCCCCCAGCCCAAAAACACCGAGGATGGCCCAATGTGAAGTCGAATAGGGAATCATGTCTCGGTTACGGTAATCTACTCACGTAGGAGTGCCTCCTGCTAAGTCAAAGAGGACGCCGCCCTCAACGCAATGTTGAACGAGAATACCATCGATCGCTCTCTCGGATCGGCTGCTCAAAGCAGGCTCCCATCCTTCTTTGAGTGGCGCCTGATGGAGTGCGTAAACATAGTTGGTCTTTGGGTCAATCAATCTCAGCTGTGCTGCAAGCGATCTATAGATTGAGTAGTATCTACCTCCTGCAGGAAAGCAGATTGAATGCCCCTGCTATCGACATTTGTAAAACGAGCTTCGAGAGTTTTTCCCGCAATATACAGATCGAACGGCGGCTCTTGGCCGTTAGTTGTCTGTAACACGACGGCTCACCCAATCGTTCGAGAGGGTTACCCTTTCGCCTGTTCCTCGGTTTCTTACTTCGCTTTCCAAGGCAGATATTGCGATTCGATGTGCGCCCCGAACCGCAAATGGTAACCATTGGGATCTTCCACGGTGTACTCTCGAAGTCCCCAAGGCTTATCCTCGATGTCCGAGATAATGTTCGCACCATTGGCCTTGTGCTTTTCGTAGAATGCATCAACGCCGGGAACGCAAATTGAGATCTGCTGGCCCCTGGCTGTCTTGGCAACAGTTGGATTGCGCGATAGGAAGAGCTGGCATTGGTCAGCCCACAGCATAGCCCAATCTGCCACAGAGAAAGTCTCGTCTATGCTAAAGCCAAGGATATCGCGATAATAGGCAGCAGTCTTCATCACATCGGTAGTGGCGAGAACTGGGACAACTGCCCATATATCAGGTTCCTGCACCATGAGTCTGATTTCCTTTCAGATGGTTGTCTAATATTGAATGTACACCGCTCCGTGCTCGCAACTTTTCATTCAGTCCTCTGCGATTGTCCCTCATCATACTACTGGCCTAGCTGGCGCACTCGACAAATTGGTCGACGGCCTCGATAGCATGGGTTGCGTAGACCACGCTCGTGCCACCGCCCATGAGGATGACCACGCCCAATGCATCCGCAATCTCTTCCTTGGTGGCGCCGGCTTCGAGCGCGTCATAGGTATGGTGGGCAATGCAGTCGTCGCACCGCGTGGCAACACTGATTGCCAGGGTGATCAACTCTTTGGTCTTCGTATCAAGAGCGCCGGTAGCTATAGCCGCCTTGTGAAGCCCCCAAAAAGCCTTCATCACAGTAGGCTGGGCGGATGAAAGGTTGCGAGAGTTCCTCTTGAAGTTCCGCAACCTGTCGGGATTGGAAATTGTTTGTGTGGTTTTGTTGCTCATAGCTTGTTTTCTCCTTGTGCATCCGAACTGGATCATGTCTTCTGAAGTAACACTGATACTAATCTCCCCACTTTTAAGGCAAATATAACACACACCTAGTGTTGTTCCCCGTCATCAAAAAGTGGATCAAAGGAGGTAAAAAGCTAAGAGTTACTTTCTGTTAAACTTTAGTCAGCCGGATATCCGCTTCTGGCCGAAGATCG
>JBFJON010000074.1:0-6597 GCA_041617575.1 Nitrospirales bacterium
GTAAAACAGAAAATCTGAAAACCAATCCAGCCGCCTTGGAACAGCTACGATTAGTCGGCGTTCTTCGTGAGGATGACGAAGAGATTGCCATTCGAAACACCCTATATCAGGAAGCCTTTCCGATTGCGTGGGTGAAACGTCATCTTCGTCCTCCAACTCCTGCACCACAATCTGTTTTATCAACCCTTCCTGCAACGCAGCATTCATATGTCATGGCGGCTAGTCTATTCTTGCTAGGCGTAGGGTTACTGGTGTGGTTCTTCCGTGCTCCTGTATCGATAGAACCTCCTCCAACACCCTCTGCGTTGACTGAGATAACGAAAACTCCCCAGCAACTAGAGGAACTCGCGCAGGCTCAGGAAAAAATTCAAGAACTCGAGGCCACCATTGTGCGGTATCAACAACTTTCAACCGGTGAAGTTGAAAGCTTAATAGACCAACGTAAACAATTGGAGACCCAACTTACTTCAAAAGACCGCGCACTTTCCGATCTGCAAACCCAGGTGCAAACCCTGGAGTCAGCTCTTGATGACCAACGGGATGCTCATGAACAGATGATTGCCAACCTTCAAACCGAACGCACCAAACTGCAAAACAAAGCCACAACAACTGCTAGAGAATTGAATACAGCCCTAGAAAACGTGAAGACATTACAGATGGCGGTTCTTAAAAAATCCTCGCTTCCCCCTTCAGAAATCAACAAGCTGATGACAGATCGCTCACAGTTAGAAACTCAACTTAAGACGGCCAACACTGAACTGGCACTCGCCCATGAACGAGCCAGAGGCTTAGAGGCCAGGCTTACTCAACAACAACAACTCAAGCAAACGGAGAGTCAACGGTTGGTTGAAGACCGATCTAGACAAGAAACCAAATTAAAAGAGCTGGAAACTAGGCTTGCTGACACTCGCCAGATGCTTTCAACGAAAGAAGCAGCGGCCCAAAAACAAGCGGAACTTGCCCGGTCAGAACTGAAGCGCCTCCAACAGGATCGCGCCAAGTACCAAGAACTTTATTCTGCCAGCCAAGAGGAATTGTCTACTCTAAAAACTCAAACCGCCAAGTTGGAATCCACCTTAGCTCAAAAAGATCAAGCCATACAGGAAGAACAGCAGGGACGTGCCCAACTCACTACCGAGCTTCAAGACCTTCGTTCCAAAGAATCTCAATTCAGCAATCGCATTAGCCAACTTGAGACATTACTCGCCCAACAGCGTGAAAACGACGGTAAAACCTTGACCGCCTTGCAGCTGGAACGAGACCGAATAAACACTGAATTGAGCCAGGCCAAGCAAGAGCTCAACTCAGCTAAAATTCAAGTGGCCACCTTAGGGGATCAACTTTCCGTGGCAGAAGCTCAGGTCGCCGAGAATAAGAATGCCTTGAAGGCTATTCATGCCTCATCCTCCGAACAGGCTGGTGGCTCAGAGGAACAGGCTACGGAATTGGCCTTGCTTCGCTCAACGCTCCCAACACAGTTACAGGAAACTCAGACAGCCTTGACCCAGGCTCAGGAACGAATTAGTCAGCTTGAAAACAACTCGGCCAAAATTTCAGAAACCCAGGAGAGCCTTAGGAAAACCGCGGAAGAACGGGATCAGTATTTGCAAAAACTTCAAGGTACAGAACAACAATTGGCGAAGGCCCAAGACAACGTCCAGAGGCTGGAACAATCTTTACGTGCTTTAGCCTCTATACCCAAGAGCGTTGAAGAGGACGGCCCACTCTCTTCGACATCTGGTAAATCCGAACGGCCCAATTCTCCTGACGAAGCAAAAATTGTCAAAGTGGTTTCGAGGATTACGACTAAACTTGCACAATCACCTAGCCCGCTACAATCAGAAATAGGTAAATTGCTTTGGGCTCGTCAAGCCTATGTATTGAACCTCCGAACCCAAGGAACGCAGTGGTCCACGATCGATCGTTCTCTTCGTGACGGACTCCATACATCTCCCATTCGACTCAGTGGAGCTTCCAATAAGGTTCATACCTTAACGTTTGATCCTTCTGGAGATCATGTGATTGCTGGAACCAGTGACGGAAAGATATTCTTGTGGTCAATGAGCAACCCATTAGATACACCCCGAATTTTCACAGGGCATACAGCCGGCGTGACATCGGCGACAGTGAGTCCCGATGGACAACAAATTGCTTCCGGGAGCTTAGACTCGACCATTCGCTTCTGGAATTTTTCTCAGCCCGATACCCCCCCTCGCATTTTTCAAGCGCATTCCAAAGGCATTACGAGCCTGGCGTTCCGCCCTGATGGAAAGCAATTGGCATCTGGCGGCCAAGACCACAAGATTCGATTATGGGATTTGACTAGTGACGAACCACAGCCTGCCACGTTGGGGACACATGATGGGAGGGTTAATGCCATCGCCTACACCCCTGACGGTAAGACCCTACTCTCCGGCGGAGATGATCTCGCTCTCCGAGTATGGGATCTTCAACGAACGGACAGTCCACCGAAAATGTTGCGAGGGCACCAGCAAAGTATCACAACTATCGCCATTCATCCGTCTGGATGGATGGTCGCCACTGGAAGTCGTGACCGTCAAATTGGTCTGTGGAATCTTCGCCAAGCCCTGATTGTCCCAACTTTTTTAACAGGGTCAGCCGGACGGATTGCACAAATTCAATTCAGTACAGATGGGACATCCCTGGCCTCAGTCGGCTCTGATAAATCCTTACGTATCTGGAATTGGCAGGATCCCAGTCAGCCGCCGATTCAATTTCCTGGGCACAAGGGGACGTTAGAGGCTCTGGCCATCAGTCCAGACGGACAAACCATTGCCGTCGGTGGGAGTAGCCAAACCGTGACACTTTGGGCAAATACCGAACAATTGGCTCATGCCGTGTGCGATACAGCCAAAGAAAATATTTCTTTTGCGGAATGGAAACAAATTGTAGGAGAAGGGATGCCCTATGAACGAACCTGTCCTAACTTGCCCTTACATCCCTCATTCTTGGAAGAGGGGAAACGGTTGGCTAAAGAGGGATCGCGCGACCAGGCACAATCCATTTTTGAACGGGCCAAGGAACTAGACCCTTTTTTGGAATTTGATCCTAAAAAAGAAGTAGAAAGACTTTCCGCCAAATCTTCCTGACCAAGCCTTCAACGCTTGCCCTGAGAAGGCATTTCTGCCCTAAGACCCCTGTTGACGGCCTAGGTGCTCTTTTTTTGAAAGGAAAGTCCTTTAGACCCACGTAGGTGAGGCGGCGGCGTGTCACCTTCCTTCACTTGCAGTGCCAACGAATCACACCATTCCAAGAAAAGTGGAAAATCAGCAGTATGGAGAACCTTGAGTTCAGATACTAGCTGGAGAAAAATGAATTTGAAGTTTTCGAACTGCTCTACGGGTGGCTTTGGGAAAAGCTTGTCTACTTTTTGGAGACAAGAAGACCAAGCACTCCCAAAACCCGTATCTGAGCTAGGGGCAGTCAAGAACAAGGGCACTTCCATGCCAACTATCGGCCCCTTTCAAACCTGTGGGGGTCACTTATATCTGTCATAGTGGCAAGGGTGTCTCCCCCTAGGCAAGCGCCAGCCAACGTCACACACCTAACAACGAGAATACGTAAATGCTAAACGTACGCCATTGATTCTCATGGCCGCTTCGGAAGGATTTCTCTCTGTCAGTTGATTTGAAAGGGTAGTGGAATATATCTAGCGTTAGGGAAAATTATTCTACATGATGTAGGGACTGTTTCCCTTTGGAATATCTGAGACTAGGTGGTTCACTTTGAAGACCACCCAACAACGTATCACTCACCAAACTTCTGGAACATATTGGCTCTCAATGTTTTTCCACTCAAAGTCTATTATTGAATCTGAATGGAGCCTCCAGGCTCAACAGATAAAACAGCCGAATTGGATCCCACGTTGAGCGTATTGACGCTTCCGTCAGGAAATGTGCCAAGGTCCGAGAACGGATTAAAGCCAGGAGGAGCAGAAAAGTCCGAGGAGCTCCCAGCCACTTGGTGAGCAGGATTAGCAAAGGGAGCAAAACACCCACCACCGGCACACAAGTCATTTGAGACATCCACGACATTGTTTCCCGTGCCAAAATCAACCAAGACTCCATTGGTAAAGGTAAAGGACGATCCGGATCCTACATGCACAAACACCCCTCCATTAAGAGTGACCATGCTGCCACCTTGAACAGACAAGAGATTACCATTCACATTAAGGTGGCCTCCACCTGTCACACTGAACAAATTACCATTTACCATTAAGGAACTGGCATTAAGACGAACCAACGCATCTCCTGGGACTAAGGTGGCCACTAATTGTGCATTTTTACCGGCCACTCGTCCAAAATCCGATGAAGTGGTCATACTGCTGTTCATCATGGCCAATAGAGGGGAAGAGGCTTCTAACAGAGCTTGATCCAAAATATCCGTTTGGCCAATAGTGGCAGTGGACCCAACCATCACTCCTGTTGTCACTTCTGTCACTTTAGGCTTCCCGCCAATCATTTCAATAAGGGGAGACACATCTTGTCGTTTGATGTCATCACCGGCAGCATCTTTTCCGATAACCGACGGTTCATCGGGTCCCCGTAGCGTCCCATCCAGGACAGCCAGTAAAGCCGTCGTCACCATCGAATCGGCCGGTTGAATACCACTACCCCCTAAAATAGCCAAGATCCGATCCTGAACATTCACCAACGCCGGATCTCCCGGTACTCCCAAGATTGAAACGGCAGCCCCTTGAATAGCCTGGCCCAGCGTTGTCTCCAACCCGGAAAAACTGTCATTGGTTTTATGCTGGAGAGCTAAATTTACCTGTGTATTGCCGAGAACGACACCTTTTTTCAAAGTCACTAACCTAATGTCACCAGGCGTCGATGAGCTACGAACCTGAATCGTTCCATCAATTCCTGCATCCGAATCAACTTTTGGGTCAGGTTGTTCTAGCCCTCCCAATCCAGCAGCCAAAATAATTTCAAAGCAAGACTCAGAGGAGATTAAACAGGGAAATTCGGCATCAGCTTCGGGCACCGAGGCTAATGGATTGTCAGGATCAATCAAAGAGGACCTGGCAAATTCAGCCAATTGATGTGCTTGCGTCATTCGGGCATCCCCTACTTCTGTACCTAATTGAGCATTAGAAGTTGGGGATGGATTAAAATCTGGAAGAATCACTGGTATGCCCGTAGCGGTTGCCCTAGGAGTCCGATTAAAAAGGCTAAATTCCAGTGGCAATTTTTGGTTTGAAGGACTTCCTATACCAATAGGGCTGAGGTCCTTGACCACTAACGAGTTCTGAGGGGCCTTTCCTAAATGGGGTGCGTGAACCAGGATGCCGCTATCTGCTAAAAGCAATTCTTTGTCCGCGGTAAAATCCCCGTTGAGGAAACTAAGTAAGCCTTGCCCTCCCGGCATTCCATTTGGGGGCCAAAGCGACTCGGCTGTCTGAATGTTGCTGGAACCCGCTAAGGGAGGCCCACTTCCATCATTACTCCCATTTCCATTAAGAGGAAAAAATGCAGTAAATTGAGGCACCATCCCACCCAGGTTAGGGGTCGGGAATTCTGGTGGAGGGGGAGAACCAGTACCAGTACCATCAGCACACAATTGTGGATCCCCTGTGCATGGAATGATCACACCATTATTATTCCCACCCACCGATGGTCCACCCCCTTGAATATCACCAGCTATTAATTGACCATTGGTGAAACCAGTGGTGGCTATAATAACCTGCTCATCGATTATACATTCTTGTTTCTCAGATCCTGCCAATTCACATTCTTCTGGAGTAGTTCCCAGCAACGCCTGCTCTAACGCTAACGCCTGGCCTGTCTGCTTTTTCGCAATCAATTTCTTCGCCGATTCTGGGATCTCGCAATGTGTACCAACCGCACAAACCGCCCGCCAATCAACCAGACGATATTCGGTCCCCATAGCGCTCGCCATAGCGCGTGGTTGGCCATTCAAAAATCCTCTACATTCTCCAGGTGCAACCGTCTCCTGTTGCCATATACCTTGTTGGGGGCCAGGATACTCGACTGTCAAATCTCCCTCGTTCACACAGAAAGTTTCCAATAACCCGATATCCCTTGATGATGTTGATTGCGCCTGCAATCTGGCTCGGATCAAAAACGAATCATGCTCCCATGGAGCCTGAGCCGTTTCCCCTAAGATCGGGTGCACCTCTGCTGTTACCAATCCTCCATGAGTCGTCGCACGAATATTAGGCGTCGTGAAGGTTAACGGGGTACCACCTTGACGCTGAATAGGGATGGACCATTCTGCCGCCCCTATTTCCAACGCTACAGAAAACCCACCTTCATCTACCTTCTTGTCCAACATGGCCTCAGAATATTCTTGAATGGTGACTAACCCTTGATTTTCTAATAGTATTTCCGCAACAGATTCTTCTTCTGTGCTAATGACATCTCCAATGGTCAAAGCAGACCGATATTTCGGGGCATACCCTGGACTGTTATCCCCTGGAGTGACCGTTACCACCCCGCGTATACCCACGATAAGTGCCTGGCTTTCTGAAGCCCCGTGGACAGATGCTTCGGAGGTTTGAATGGCCAGGACCCATGAAGGTCCAATAACTTGAAGGGTGACCAAGGAAGATAA
>JBFJON010000075.1:0-6582 GCA_041617575.1 Nitrospirales bacterium
AAAAAAGAAGGCACATATTTTGGATAGTTCTATCCAAATTGCAAAAATATTGTTCCGTGTTGGGAAAAAACTTGCCCTGGCCTGAAGCGATGCGAAAGTCACTTATCGATTACAAAAGGTCATGAGACAATTAACGCAGCACAATAATCTCTTGGGGGTTATTACGCTATGCACATTGGTGTGGAGTGGCGGTTGTGGCTTATTTTCTGACCAACGGATTCCTCTCGGTCCTGAGGCACCCGAGACTCAGGTTGAAAAACACCGGTTGCCCGACGAGAAACCCGCTATTCATAGCTTGAAATTTTCTCCCGCTCAAGGGACTGAACATTGGAGGCCAGTTCCAGTTGGCGCGACCAGTGCAGGAGACTCTTCAGATTCATCACTGACCCGGAAAGCCATCGTGCCCTTCACTCTTTCAGATGAGAGGGTCTTAGCCTTACGAACAATTGCGGAAACGGACGAAGGAGTCAAACGCCTCCTAGGCGATCGATATGCCTTCATTGATGCCGAACCTTTGGCTGCCGAAAAGAGAGTGTCATTTGGATGTTGCCATATGACCAAAACACGCACTCGTCTTGGGTACTACAGTCACATGAATAGTATGGCGCTGGATGTGTTCATGCGTGAAAATCATGTGGTCCGGACTGCTCAACGAGAGGGCTATCTTCCACCCGAGAGCCAGGATGACGCGAAAAAAGCCATAGAATTGGCACGACAGGACAGTCGTTTAGCAGGAAAAGTGGAAAACTTGGATGGTCATGTCATCCTTATAGAGCCCGAGGAAGGGGTTTTGTGGAATGATCCCGGGTATGGACACCGGATGCTCTGGGTCACCTTCTCTCGTGAAAACGATGGAAATCCACAATATTTTGCCGTGGTAGATTTGAGTGACCAAGCTGTTCTGGAGGCAGGGGAAGATCCCAAGCCTCAATTATCCGAATGAGTGCAATATGAAAAAAGACAAACACCTCATGATGCGTTTTCTTGTAATTAGCCTTGTCGTCATATCCACGTTATATGGTTCTAAATTTGTGGTTGCTGGCCCGACAGCAGAACATGTGGAGTGGGGTCATTGGTCATTCAATTGGGAGGTCAAAGGTAATACTGGACTTTCTCTTAACGAGGTATTCTTTCAAGGAAAAAAGATTCTTTCAAGAGCAAGCCTTCCCGTGATCCGTGTAAAGTATGTGAAGGAGAGAGGCATCTGGAACTTATATGGAATTTTTAGTAACGAAGAGGATGACCGTGCAGGAGGACGGTGTGGCCCCTTTCAAGACAGGATTACGTGGGACCATTTACAGCCTATCCTCAACTGCGAAAATCAGATGGTCTGTGTACGCTCCTATGAACAAGAGAATGTGAAGTGGCTTGAACTCGGTGTTTATGCCAGGATTGGTGAATATCACATCTATCAATCATGGCACCTATCGGAAGATGGTGAGATGCGCCCGCTTGTGCACAGCCGTGGTTTGTCCTGTCACACAGACCATGTGCACCATCCCTACTGGCGGTTAGATTTTGATATCGAAGGGAATGGAATGGACCAAGCCTTCGTCTTTGATAACGGAACTTCTGATGAAGGCTGGGGGCCAGGTTGGCACAAGTATACAACTGAAAGGAATGATCACAAATCTCCCGACACTGATCGAGTGTGGTTTGTTCGCGATCAGCAGACGGGGCATGGTGTGTGGGTCTTGCCGGGAAATGGGTATGCTCCACTCAATGGTGATGGAGTACGGGATGGATTTTCCGAACTCGACTTTGCCGTCCGTCGTGGAAAACCTAGTGAAGACGAACCTTGGAAATTTGGAGCAAGAGGAGAGCTCCGTTATCATGAAGACCAAGAAGACGTTCAAGAACAAGACCTCGTAATTTGGTATGTTGCCCATATGCCTCACGCCGCTGTGCTCGGTAACATACCTTGGCTTGCTGCTGGTCCCACAATCCGCATTCAACCCTGAAGTTTTCCGGAGTCGTATCATTCGGTATTGTCAAGTTGAGCAGGTTTTGGCAGAGTGACGTGGTGAATACCAAAACGCCAAGCTATCGCGGTTTTCGGTTTCCATCTGAAAACACCAGTCACACCATCTGGCTCTATCTTCGGTTCTATCTCACTTTTTGTGAAATCAAAGAATTGCTCGCCGAGCGGCCGCATTACCGTTTCCTATGAAGCCTTCCGACAGTTGTGTCAGAGGTTTGGCCTGAATATGCCCACAACATCAAACGACGCCAAGGAAGTCTAGGTGACAGGTGGCGCACCGATGTAGAGTTCATTACCATTCAAGGACAACGGCAGTGCTCGGTCGTGCAGTCAATCAAGCAGGCGATGTGATTGATATCCTGTTACAATGCCGCTGCAATCAGCAGGCTGCTGAACCGAGCCAAGGTGTCCCACCAACCTACTCACCAACGGGAACGTCACATGAGTGAATTTTTCTCGCCGACTCAGGCTCGACGGTTTCTGACTCTGTACGGACTCACCCAGAATTTGTTTGGCATTGGCCGCAATCTCATGCAGGCGGTCAACTATCACATTTTGCGGACGCAGGCGTTTCAGGTCTGGAAGGAAGCGATATGCGCGTAAGAAGCGATGTCATCGCTCGGCGAGTGAGTCCCATTTTGTTTGCAGTACGTTAAATTGACGATACCATTCTTAATGGTATTAACGAGGTGTTAGACAAACAACTCTCGGAAGAAGTCGTTGATAAAGCTCTCACTCGATTAAGAAGTGGGAAATCGGAAGGGCTAGATCGACAGGGTGCCTTCGAAAAAGAACTTAGCCTGCTAGAAACTAAGGTTCAACGGATCATTCGTGCAATCGCCGATGGACACCCACACGAAGCTTCATAGCCAGTATTAAAGCAGAAGAAGACCAGAAAAAGGCATTGTTATGTGAATTGGAAATTTTGCAGCTTCAAAAACATAACGTTGCGTACCTTGATGAGACCAAGGTGAGACAAGACTTGCGAAAATAGGTAAAGGACAAAGGGGTCTTAGGGCGGAACCCGACGCAAACCCGTCAAGCTTTGCGTAAACTGTTGAATGGAAAGATAACCTGTACGCCGGTAATGGTGGGTGAATCGGAGTGGTACCAGGTAGCCGGACAGGGAAATTATCACAGTCTCCTGCCCAGTACGCTGGTACCTATCCTCTTGGCGTCCCCAGCGGGATTTGAACCCGCGTTGCCGCCTTGAAAGGGCGGCGTCCTAGGCCAGGCTAGACGATAGGGACGTATGGCAGAGATTTTTTCAAAACAGAGGTTAACTGATAATACAGAACCCACTCGGATTCAGCGGCGATTCTACCAATGCCGAAAACACGAGTCAAACCAAGAGGTTAGGATCGCTTCTCCCACACTCACAAACGATACACGGAGGGCTTTCCACTACATATCAAATTTCATGCCCCTATGACATAAAAAATTGCTCATCAAGTTTCTGAATACCTAACAAGCACTCTGTCCCTCTTGGCCATATTGAAAAAGGTGGAGAAGCGGGCCTATAAGCCGGATTCTGTACCGTTTAAGGCATAACCTTATTCGGCGGTGACCATTTCTCTGGAACCTACGTTACCCTAGGCTTCAAGCAACCTACCCGGGAACCTTGGCCGGGCCGACCTCCCTCTCGTGCTGGTGAGAAATGAATTCCTCATCAAAACAGAGACTCGTTCCCCTATTTGGTTTTGCTCCAGGTGACGCTTACCCTGCCACTTGTGTCACCACAAGCGCGGTGGGCTCTTACCCCACCATTTCACCCTTACCTGGTTGAAGCGACAGCCTCAGCCATCGGCGGTATCTTTTCTGTGGCGCTGGTGTCGGATTGCTCCGCCTGGGCGTTACCCAGCACCTTGCCCTTTGGAGTCCGGACTTTCCTCTCACGCATGTTTCGTGAGCGATCACCCGGCCCACTTCCACCACCGCCTATCATGGTAAGACCAGAAGAAAGGGAATGCAAGAGGAGCTTGAAAACCGAAGAACGCTAATCGAGGGTTTCCACTTCGAGATGGTGGGCCATGAAGAGAATACGATGGCAATAGGAACAGTCCATTAATTCATCTCCTCTTCTCACTTCAGCGACGAGTTGAGGAGGAAGTTGAAGTCGACACACACCACAGGCGCCGTCTCGAACTTCAGCAACGGCAAACCCTTTTCGCCTCGTTTTTAACCCGTTGTACCGAGCTAGCAAGGGCTTGTCTACCATATCGGCTACTATTTTTTGCTGTCGTTCCAAATCGCTTAACTCATTGGCCAATTCAGCAAATTGATTCTCTAAGCGGGCCTTTTCCACATCAAAGATTTTCTGGGCTTCCTGGGCTTGGGCTTCAAGCTCCTGAACGGCCTTTTTATTTTCTTCTACCCGCTCCATCGTTTCTAGCACGCTCTCCTCAATGGCCTCCTTTTTCTTCCTGGATTGCTCAATTTCAAACAAGTGCGCCTGATATTCTTTATTGGTTTTTAATTCAGACAGTCGACTACGAACCTTGTGCAGCAAATCTTCCTGAGTGGCTAACTCACGTTCCGCACTCCGTTGTTGCTTCACAAGGGATTCGCCGGTGTTTTTCAACGATTGCAGACGAGAGAGAATGTCCTGGAGGGGAGATTCAGCGGTTTTGAGAACCTCGGGGGCTTTTCGCTGAGAATCTTGAATCTGAAAAATTCGAAGATCAAACTTTTGTAGTTCAATAAGAAATTGCAGCTGCGAATTCACAAAGTCCTCGACATTGACGAACACTTACTCACTCTATCAACCTGTCAAGTCCGGCCCGAAATCTATGGTGGGCCCACCAGGACTTGAACCTGGGACCAACTGATTATGAGTCAGCCGCTCTAACCAACTGAGCTATGGGCCCAAACCCCACAGTCCCTTATTATATCTTTTACCATAGATTGGCTCCAGGGAAAATACCTTTTCCACTTTTCTTGGTCTTGGCCGAAAATTTTTCAGGATACCATTAAGCCAGCTTTCTGATTTCGAATCCCATTGATTTGAAGGTTCAAGACATCCACATCCTTATGACGCCCTTCTCGTTCTGCAGCTTTGAGCTGCCCAATTAACTCATCCAACCTGCGCTGGAGTCTTTTATTTTCTAGAATGCGAAGACATCCCACTACGTGGGCATGGGTATCCTCAAGGTAGAGATCCCAAACACTCAAGCGTGCGACCAACTCTTCGTAGGCCGGATCATCACTCAGAGCTCCTCGAAAACCTTTAAGGTCTACTTGCCCAGCCTCATTGCGATGACAAAGGACTTGGGTGAGAAGATGACGGTAGACTGGAACCGTAAAGACTTCCGAATCTAATGCGAGGATGTGCGTGGATTCCAGACGATCCTGCAGTAAAAGAATGATCAAATCGCGCTCTTCTGCTTTACCTTCTGGCAGAGAGACCTCAGGAGGTGATTCAGCCTGCTTGGATACGGACTTGACCGAATCAACCCGAAGTCGCAGCGTAGGCAACCGTTTCCTGAGTAAGTCCTGTCGAATACCAAGCCGTTCGGATACCACTTTAAGATACTCGTCTTTCTCGAGAGGATTTTTTGTCTTTTGAAGAATTGCCAAGACCTCATCAGCACATTTGACTCGATCTTGAATCGAATCTTTTTTGGCTTTAGCCAGGACTGAGGTCACGACAAAATCTAAAAGCGTAGCGGCTCGTCCCTCCAACTCCCGAAACGCTTTCACGCCATGAGTCCTCATAAACGTGTCAGGATCATCCCCTGCAGGCAACAACAACACCCGCACATCCATACCCGAATTCAGAAATAAATCGAGGGTCCGCAACGCTGCATTCACCCCAGCGGTGTCTCCATCAAAAATCAGCGTGACCGACGGCACAAACCGCCGCAACACCTGCACATGCTCAGCAGTCAGTGCGGTCCCCAGGGGACCCACAACATTGGTCATGCCATATTCATGAAGTGTAATGACATCGAAATAGCCTTCAACCAGATAAAAACGGCCGGCTGCCATTGCTGGTTGCTTGGCTTTATCTAAACCATACAGTGATCGTCCCTTGATAAACAGGTCAGTTTCTGGGGAATTGAGATATTTCGGAGAGGCCTCATCCTGCATAACTCGACCGCCAAAGGCTAAGACTTGGCCCCTGGTATCCGCGATGGGAAACAACACCCGATTGCGAAACCGATCATACGTGGAAAAGCCTCGAGCACCTTCTTGTTCTTTCCGCACCACCAATCCGGCATGAATGAGTTCTTCAGCTTTGACTTCTTGCCGTTCCATCCAGTGAGATAGCCCGTTCCAGCCTTCAGGCGCATAACCTAATTGAAACGTCGTCCAAGACTCCCGAGCAATTCCCCGTTGATCCAAGTATGTTCTGGCCTTTTGGGCTTCGGACGATTCTTGGAGATTTTGGTGATACCAAGAGGTGGCCAATTGGTAGAGATGAAAATATCGCTCACGAGACAAACCAGATCCTGGACGGGAGATGGGCAAACGTCTTTCTGGAAGGGCCACCCCGGCTCGCTGACCGAGCTCACGAAGGGCTTCCATAAAATCCATATTTTCTTGTTTCATTAAAAACGTAAAGGCATCCCCTCCAGCTTGGCAGCCGAAACAATGGAAAT
>JBFJON010000076.1:0-6568 GCA_041617575.1 Nitrospirales bacterium
CAATAAGGCTGAGCGCTCGAGGGCAACCGTACATTGGAAGGCTCCAAGGACTCGGAGGATTTGTCGCCCTTTAAGGAAGTAGCCGGATCGCTCGTCGAATCCTCCTTCCGGAACTTGCCCTTATCCCGAGCAATTAAAAAACCATCCGCCAAATCTACCGCTACCAGGAGACCCGCCTGTTCAATCGCACGATCTTGCAGAACACGATTAAATTGCAGCCCGGTCTCGGCATTCCCGGTTGATGTGGCTCCCACATAAAATTCCGCGCTGCCGATGCCGGTTTGAGACCAGCGGACTTTCCCTGTTTTACGGTCCTTGACTCTCACGGACACCTTAACTTGAACGCGGCTTGCTTGAGTTTGAGTTTGAGAAAACGCTAAAGAAGGAACTGCCACTGAAAGAATGGCTCCATCCAAGATATAATCGGCAGAAGGTTCGTCTTCAACGATTTCCGCGCCTCCCCCCGACCTCAAAGTCCGGCGAAGATATCCCGTATATTTGAATTCTAAGGCCGGTTCAAATGTGTTATTCTTCAGCGTCTGAATCGCCAAGCGCACCGGAGGACCTTGCGCAGTACGATCGACGCTTCCGCCAATCACTGGACCTGCCCCTTCGACTCCAAATTGATATCCACATCCCGCGCCTATCAACCACAGCACAATCCCGCACCACCGCACCAACAGCCTACACAGATGAGAAGGACAATTCGGCATGTTCGGCTCACACGACAAAATTCACCAATTTTTGTTCAACGTAAATGACCTTGCGAGGGGTTTTGCCCTGCAACCATTCTAGGAGTTTGGCATCACTCTGAGCGGAGGCAATCACCTGATCCTTCGTTGAGCCTGCCGGCACAGCTATTTTACTTCGCAACTTGCCATTCACCTGAATCGGAATCGTCCATTCTGCACTCACAAGCAGGTCGGGATTAAACACCGGCCATGGCTGTCGGGCGATACTGGAAGGATGTCCTACCGTTTCCCATAGTTCTTCGGCGAGATGGGGAGCAAAGGGGGCTAAAAGTATCAGAAGGGATTCTATTGCCGATCGCCAACCAGCGCGTTCTTGCGGGGTTAAGATGTTCTCCGGATAGTCTTTCATCAATTTATACAGTTGGTTCACAAACTCCATCAGTGCCGCAATCGCGGTATTGAATTGAAAGTCTCGTTCGAGATCGTGAGTGACTTTTTGAATGGTGTGATGGGTGGCCCGCTGTAAGTCCGCCAAAAGCTCTGACGACTCTGAGCCCGGTTTATCATTCGATTCCCCAATCACAGGAAGTTGTTCCTGCACGAGGCGCCATACGCGATTCAAAAACCGGCTACAACCTTCTACACCCGTATCGCTCCATTCCAGATCTTTCTCCGGTGGGGCGGCAAAGAGTGAAAAGAGACGTGCAGTATCGGCGCCATATCGATCACATAGATCTTCCGGCGAGGCGATATTCTTTTTGGACTTCGACATTTTCTCTGTCCGCCCCGTAACGATCGCCTTCCCGCACTGCCGGCATAGGCGTTGTCCATCTTCTTTTTTCGTTTCGGACGGCAGCATCCACCGATGCTCCTCACACCAATAGGTTTCCTTTGTCACCATACCCTGTGTGAGCAAATGTACGAAAGGTTCATCCACCGTCGTCAATCCCAGATCCCGCAAAACCTTCGTGAAAAATCTCGCATAGAGTAAATGTAGGACTGCATGTTCAATACCGCCGACATATTGATCTACGGCCATCCAATGTTTGGCAGCTTCCGGATTGACGGGTTGGCTGGTGTCTTGAGGAGAGCAGTAGCGCAGAAAATACCAAGAGGAATCGACGAAGGTATCCATCGTATCAGATTCGCGGCGAGCCGTTCCGCCACAGGTGGGGCAAGTGGCTTTGGCGAACGAGGGTGATTCTTTGAGCGGCGACCCCCCCTTGCCGGTAAACGGCACATCTTCAGGTAATATGACCGGCAATTGGTTTTCAGGAACGGGGACTAGGCCACATGGCTCGCAATACAACATGGGAATCGGTGTGCCCCAATACCGTTGACGAGAGATTCCCCAGTCGCGCAACCGAAAATTGATCGTGCGCTTCCCCCAATTCTGCGTTTCGACATATTCACCGATGGCCTGTTTCCCATCAGTCACAGATAAACCCGAAAAGGTCCCAGAGTTCACCAATGCACCAGCCTGTTCTTGTTCTTCATAGGCCGCATCTAAGGCATCAGACACGAGCGTCCCGTCGAGATTTTGAATGACAAGCCGAATTGGGATGTCGTATTGCTTAGCAAATTCAAAATCCCGCTGGTCATGGGCGGGAACCGCCATAATCGCGCCGGTACCATATTCATACAACACGAAATTGGCCACCCAAATCGGGATACGTTCTTGCGTGAACGGATTGATGGCATAGGCGCCGGTGAAGACCCCTTCCTTCTCTCGGTCCGCTCCAGTACGGGTGGCTTTATCCTGTCGCGAAATACGCTCCACAAATTTTCGAACGGTGTCCGCTTCTGCTCGTCCCCCGATTAACTGTTCTACCAGAGGAGATTCAGGGGCAAGACTCATGAACGTCGCGCCATAAATGGTGTCAGGCCGTGTAGTAAAAATGCGAATGGCGGTCAGATCGTCCCGAGGTTCCGCGACAGGAAAATCAATTTCTACCCCCTGACTCCGGCCAATCCAATGCCGCTGCATGGCCAACACCCGCGCAGGCCAACTCGTCAACCGATCGCAACCGTCTAACAATTCTTGCGCATATTCCGTGATCCGAAAAAACCACTGTTCCAAATTTTTTTGAATGACCACCGACTCACATCGCCAGCACACTCCACCGTCTTTCCCCTCTTGAGCCAATACCTGCTCATTGGCTAACACCGTTTCGCAGGAGGGACACCAATTGACAGCAGACCGCTTGCGATAGGCTAAACCCCGTTCCAGCATCTTAAGGAAAATCCATTGATTCCAGCGGTAATAGTCGGGTTGAGACGTATTGACCTCACGATCCCAATCGTAGGACAAGCCCATCCTCCGCAATTGTTTTTTCATGTACGCCACGTTCTCTTGCGTCCAGACATTGGGATGTACGCCCTTCTCGATAGCGGCATTCTCGGCGGGCAGGCCAAAGGCATCCCATCCCATGGGATGCAACACATGAAATCCACGCATCGTCTTGTATCGGGCGACCACATCGCCAATGGCGTACACACGAACATGCCCCATGTGAATCCGCCCTGACGGATAAGGGAACATCTCCAAACAATAATATTTGGGCGTGGTCACATCTTCCTTGATATGGAAAAGGCCAAGCCCCTCCCAATGGTCCTGCCATTTAGACTCTATTGCTTGATGATCGTACTTCTGCGCCATGATGCCACTTTATTGAATTCTAGGGGGAAGACCACTCTGCCGGTTATCATTCTTAGGGGCATAGGGGGGAGAGAAAAAACCACGCCTCATCAGCGCGTTTCCTCCTCTATGCACACGAGGAGGAATCTAGCATAGAGGGGGCGACCCGACAAGCAAACCACCAGGAGAACCGCTGTAGAAAAATCACAAAATTGGGGAACAACGAGGAAGAAGATGGGGAACGAAGAAAACCTAAGAAGACCGGCGCCGCAGGGCTTTTCCTGTATTGACCGCAACCGGGGAGGGAGGACGGGCTGAGGATCCTGAAACGGCCCCCACAATTTCTTGCTGGTGTTGCTGCTGCAGACGATGGCTCTCAATAATCGGATCAATAATTTCACCACATAGCAAACACCGCCATCCGGGCATCCAAATCTCACCACTCGAGGCCATATCCACAAAGTGATCAACAATCATCGTTCCCTGACAGCGCGGACATTGCATCAAACACCCCTTATCTCTAGGTTTGGCATCCACCCTTTCCATCGGTGTAGAACCGAAAGAGCTTAAGGAGTATTTCCCCAACATTGCTACTTTGCTTCATTAACAACACCTATCAAAAAAGTGCAGAAACACCTAACCTTATAAGAATAATCATTCCTTGAAAGGGATCGATTATTTCATCGAACCAGAGGGATGAGGGCTTGGCTACGGAGTTTGCGATGGTAGGTAATGGCGAAGCGGTGGGCTTCGTCTCGAATGGTTTGCACGAGACGAGTAGAAGGGGATTTGAGTGCCAATACAATTGGGGACTTGTGACCGGGAAGATAAATGCGCTCGTCTTTTTCACCTTTTGCTTTGGCTAATCCACAGACAACGACTTGGGACAATCCGAGACCAATTATCGCCTCCTTAGCCGCACCTAATTGGCCAATACCGCCATCAATCACAATGAGATCCGGCGAAGGCAACCCCTTCCCGGCCTTGGACGCCAAGGTGCCTCCGTACCGACGCTTGACCACTTCATGCATACTGGCGAAATCATTGGCGCCTTCAACCGTTTTGATTCGAAACCGACGGTAATCGCTTTTTTTCATGCGGCCATTCTCCCAAACCACCAACGACGCCACAGATTGCGCGCCCATGGTATTCGAAATATCAAAGCATTCAATGCGATGTGGCTGCGTTGATAAACCCAACAATTGCTGTAACTCCTTTATGGCGTCCCGTGATTCGTTTTGCAGGCGAAGATGTTCATTCAACGCGACGGTGGCATTTTCTTGAGCGAGCTGTTGTAGATGATGTTTGGCTCCACGTTCGGGTACCAAGATCAGCACAGTTTGGCCCTTTTTCTCTGACAACCATCGTTGCACCAACTTTTGATCTTCAATATTGATGGGTAACAGGAGTTCCTTGGGAGGCAGAACCGTTTTATTATAAAACTGCTCGAGAGTAGTCCGAACGAGTTCTTCATCCGAAAATTCCCCGGTATCGGCCCAGAAAAAATCCCGGCGCCCAATCAAGAGGCCGCCTCGCACAAACAATAATTGCACATCGGCTGCCGTCCCAGCCCGAGACAGCCCCAACACATCCTGATCAACGGGGCCAATTTGCGTGACCCGTTGTTTTTCTAAGGTCCGTTCAATTTTCAGAATACGATCACGCAAGCGAGCCGCATCTTCAAAGGCTTCTCGCTCAGCCAACGCATGCATATCATCTCGAAGTGACGCCAATAATTCCTGATCACGTCCTTCCAAAAACCACCGCACTTGGCGCACGATTCGATGATAGTCCTCCTTGGATTGATTTCCTGTACAGGGCGCCATGCAACGTTTAATTTCAAATTCCAGACAGGCGCGATCAGCCGTGCCATCAATCTCAATACTGCAGGTGGCCAAGGGAAATACTTTTCTTATGACTTTCAAGGTTTCCCGCATAGCGCCGGTCGGCACGTAGGGGCCGAAGTACAGGGCTTTGTCGTTTTTTATGCGCCGTACAATCGAGAGCCGAGGGAAATCGTCGTGAATCGGTAACCGGAGATACGGATACTGCTTGTCGTCCCGAAGAACCACGTTAAATCGGGGACGATGCCGCTTGATGAGGTTGCTTTCTAGGATTAAGGCTTCCAGTTCAGATTTGGCGATTATAGTTTCCAGATCAACCGCATGGGCCACCAACGCCCGAATCTTCGGGCTCAGATCGGCGCCTTTTTGAAAATAGGATCGGACTCGGTCGGCCAGAACGGCTGCTTTCCCAATGTAAATAATCTCATCGGAACGATCTTTGAAAAGATAGACCCCTGGTTGCTTGGGAAGATTGTTGAGCTTTCCTTCCAAGTGATCCCTCATCTGTTCGGGAGTGGTCGTATGACGATTGGAAGATAAGAATGGTGAATGACTCATGGGAGCAACCTGACAATGGAT
Organism: Nitrospirales bacterium; assembly: GCA_041617575.1. Lineage (GTDB taxonomy): Bacteria > Nitrospirota > Nitrospiria > Nitrospirales > UBA8639 > Nitrospira_E. Next base: position 5,754 of record JBFJON010000076.1, read on the forward strand.
CAGACAATCGCCACGCCTGGGGCCCGTTGAATCAACTCGATTTCATAGCCATCCGGCGCATCGATAAAAATAAACCGACTGCCCGAAGAGGACTGTGTCGGACCATCCGTTATTGGAACGCCTTTGGCTTGTAACTCTTGAATGGTTCCGTCCAAATCATCCACCTCAAATGCCAAATGGACCAGATCTTCTTGTACTTTCACGGGCCCACTCGTAGGGAAACTGCACAGCTCAATCAGTTCTTCGCTGTTGGGCACAGCCAAAAACGCGAGCTGTGATCCTCGGGGGGAAACCTTTTGCTCCACCACTTCCAGACTTAAGACTTCCCGATAAAAGGCGAGAGTCTGTGCCATGTCACTCACCCGCATTCGCGTGTGCAGCAATTTTTTGACCCGCATGCTGTCTCCTTTCCAAAAAAACTTTTTTCCTGTATTCTTACCTGTAATATTAAAGGAATAGAAGCTCCAGTATTGAACATCTAGCCTTCAATCATACAGCCGCGACCCATTTGCCTGTCCTCATCCTCCCTATTGGGCTATTGTCACCCGTTGATGTCTGGTAATCAACATTGCTAACTTTTGACACTTCTCGTAAAATTCCTCAACATTTCCGCCCTATTTCCGTACTCAAGGAGGAAACGTGATATCGTTTTCTGCGCGCATGGGCCTTGCGTGGTTGCTTGTCAGTGTTTTCAGCCTTACTTTTTATCCCAAAACAGTTTTTGGTGACGGATTTCGAATCTTTGATCAGAGCGCCTCGGCCACCGGTCAGGGTACTGCCTTCTCAGCTCAAGCCGATGATCCTTCAGCCTTGCA
>JBFJON010000077.1:0-6561 GCA_041617575.1 Nitrospirales bacterium
TCCTAAATCACCATAGAATAAAAAAATGAATTCGTAGGTCAGTTTACTTAGCAAGGGAGATACCGAAAGACGATTTAAGTAAGCTATTGTTTTAAATATATTTTTTTTAGAAACTACAAATTCAATCGTTTCAAAATGAAACAAATTGTTGAATCATTCAGGAAGATAGTAACATAAATAATTGATTGTATTTCATTTTTTAAAAATTGATACTTATAGGTAGCAAGTGATCCCAAAATGAAACAAGCTAGTCTTCTGGCTTTATCCCAAATAGTCTCACTTTCCTCCATAAGGTTGACCGACTAATCCCCAACTGCTGGGAAGCCTCTTTGAAATGCCAGCCAGTTTTGTCTAAAGCTCGGCAGATGGTTTGCCGCTCCATAGCTTGTAGCGATTCCGTGTCGGTCCATTCTCGATGCTCCAAGTAATGCCGTTGCAAATCTGTTGGAAGGTGCTCAAATTGAATGGTTTGCTCCTCACAGCAGACAAAAGCATGTTCCATCACATTTTGCAATTCTCGAATATTTCCGGGAAAAGGATACTGTTCCATGGCCATCAGGGATTGCGGGGAAAGCCTGGAAATTTGCTTGCTCATTTCCTGGTTGAATTTCTCTCGATAATGATTAACAAGCAAGGGAATATCTTCCGATCGATCACGAAGGGGGGGCAGCGCGATGGGTATGACTCGAATCCGATAATACAAGTCCTCCCGAAAGCGGCCTTCCCGAACGGCATCTTCCAGATTTCGATTCGTTGCGGCCACAATCCTGACATCGACACTTATTGTCTCATTGGACCCGACCCGTTCAAACCGTCCTCGCTCAAGTACCCCCAATAATTTCACTTGCGTCGCTAAGCTCATCTCGCCAATTTCATCAAGAAAGATAGTGCCCCCATTCGCGATTTCAAACCGACCTGGTTTATCGGCATAGGCATCCGTGAAGGCCCCTTTCACATGACCAAACAGCTCGCTTTCTAACACCCCTTCCGACAAACTCGACCCATTAACGACAACAAAAGGCGCCTGTTTCCGCGGACTATGAGCATGCAACGCATAGGCAATCAGTTCTTTCCCAGTCCCACTCTCGCCAGTAATCAATACCGAGGACTTGGAGGCTGCAATGGCAGGAAGTTTGTCAAAAATTTTCTGCATGAGCGGGCTCCGTCCCACCATATGGTCGAATTGCACTTGCTCACCCAAACGATGTTTGAGCGCTGAAACCTCCGCCGTTTTGGCACATAATTCTCGAACAAGAGAGATATCCCGGATGACCTCGATTAACCCTATCAGTTTCCCTTCTTTATCCAACAAAAAATCCGTATTGATGCTCACAGGCATCTGAATGCCATCCCGACGACGAACGATAGCCTCAAAGTTTGAAACCCGTTCTCCTTGAAGGGCACGCTCTAAGACACAATCCTGACTCGAACAAATATTGCTTTGAACTAAGACATCACAGGCCAACAGCATTCCAGAGTCTGGCACCTCATAACCCAACATCGTTTGCATCGCACGATTTAAAAACGTCACACGTTTTTGCAAATCAATAGTGATGACGCCGTCACTAATACAGTCTAAAATAGCTTCTGCTCCGCGGGAACGGGAGATTGTTTCGGGTTCTTTCATAAAACGTTACATCTTCAATAAAGAAAAACACACCATGCCCGCAACTCGACCTTTTCTTTCACAAGTGGTTATGGTAGGAAGATCTAAACACTTGAGAAATAAAGAAGCTCTAATCTTCAAGATTCTAAAGCTAGTGTAAGCCAGCCTTATTCCATTCCACAATTCCCTGGCGACTACACTCTTGCAAATCTTCCCCCAAAAAAACTCATGAACTTTCTTCCTGCCCTTGCCCGACTGCCCTACCCTGAGATCGATCCGGTCTTTTTTCAAATTGGACCTTTGGCATTCCGGTGGTACGGCCTGATGTATCTGATAGGCTTAGGAGGCGCCTATTGGCTCATAAAGGCCAGAGCTGCCCAAAAACCTATCTTACTCCCACCCCAGCAATTGTCCGATTTAATTGTGTTTGCGGCCTTTGGTGTCTTTATTGGCGGAAGGTTAGGGTACGTCCTGTTTTATAACTTGCCATTTTACCTCGACAATCCACTCAAAATTTTTGCGGTGTGGGAAGGCGGGATGTCCTTCCACGGGGGGTTACTGGGCGTCTGCGTGGCTCTTGTGATGTTTTGCAAAAGACGCGGGTTTCCCATGGCCTCCATTGCCGATTTGGCTGCCGGAGCCGCCCCACTGGGCTTAGGGTTTGGCCGCTTAGGAAATTTTATTAATGGGGAACTCTTCGGAAGAGCAACCGAGGTGGAATGGTGTATGGTCTTTCCCCAAGGAGGGCCTAAATGCCGGCATCCCTCTCAACTCTATGAAGCCGGGCTAGAAGGTTTTGCTCTCTTCCTTCTGTTAACGATCATGAACCGATGGACGACTCCACCCGGCACAATGTTTTGGACCTTCATCTGCGGTTATGGCGTGGCCAGATTTTTCGTCGAGTTTTTTCGTGAACCCGACAGTCATTTAGGATTCATTTTCCAATGGGTCACCATGGGGCAACTCCTCTGCATCCCCATGATCGCCCTGGGCCTCATCATGATTGTTCGTGGATATCAACGCTCTTCTGTCTCGTCCTCTTGAACGATTGATATCTCTTCCCCCTTCGCTACCCTAAAACCCTCCTCCCGGTCCACCACCCCCACCACCGATGCCAAGGTTGGGGATCGTAGGATTAGAAGTCGCTTCAACAGGTGCATCGGGAACATTGCCATATCGTCGAAGAGGAGGAGAATCCCAAATGACTTTGTTCCCAGGTGCAAGATTGGCGGCTTTGATAAAATGAGGCTTTGCTCCAGCTTGATCACCCATGTGATTCATCGCCAACGCCAAATTATAATGGGCTTCGGCTAGATCGGGTTGTTCCAGAACCGCAGCCTGGAATTGCTGTCTGGCTCCTTCCCAACGCCCTTCACGAAACAGTCGGTTCCCTTCTGTTAAGTACGCCTGCACCTGAACATTCGTAGTGGGAGGAGGATCAAGTACCATTAACGGAGCAGACTTGTCGGACGCACAACCCATGTTGACGAGAAAGATGAGACAACACAACCGCATGATGGCAGATCCAAAACTTTTCATAAATTCCTCCTCATGAAAACTTGGCAATGTCACTCATAATCGACACCGAATCACCGATTCGCAAAAAGAAGAGTTGGCACCCTCTGACATCCACGCCCAAGGATCGAGAAGCAGCTATAGCATAGACCTGCGCCTGGTGGCGATACATTTCTGCATACTCCACCACATTGGAAGCCGACACCATATCAGTCTTGTAATCCCCAACCCAGACCCTGCCAGCCACTTCGTACACCACATCCATCACCCCTTCCATCACAAATGGTCCAGACACCGAGCCGTATTGTTCTTCATTGGACCATGGCGTAACAAAGGGGACTTCTCGCCCAATCACCGTGGCTTGTTGCAATTCCCGATAGGGTGGAGAGTGCAGAAATGTCTCCATCAGTCTTTCAATGTCCAAAATTACAGCATTCTTTTCATCATCATCAAGATCATGACGAAGGGCTTGCCGGCAAAACTCTCTCAATGGACCACGAAAGCTCTCAGAATTTTGTTGAAAATCCCACTGTTCTAGCAACCGATGGATCAAAGTCCCTAGGCGTTGACTTGGTACCTTCGAACTCCCCCTTCGAATTTTTTGAGGCCGAGTGGACTGAGACGAGTGCCGCGATGTTGGAGTCAGAAAAGCCACCTCATGGGAAACTTGTCGCCATGCAGACTCACGCTCACGATCCTTTTCCATCGAAAGGCTTCCCTCACCCTTGAACTCGGACACTTCTGGTCTTGGTGAAGACTTCTCCATCTTCTGTGACGGCAAGCTTCTGGATGTCACCACCGTTTGCCGCATCGCAGCCCCGCCAACTTGAACGGTATCATGCTCGGGGTTGCCTACTTCCCCATCGGCCACATGCTGGAGGAATCCCAAAAAGCTCTCGCCAATCGGCTTCGTCAACAACCCACCAGACAATATTAATCGATCTCGTGCCCGGGTCATCCCCACATACATCACCCGCCGCTGTTCAGCTTTCTCCCGAATCCGTTCTTTCTCCCAAAGCAAAACTTGTCCAGCGTTCCAAGTGGGCGAAAACATACAACCATAGACCCCGCTCATCCAATCCACGGTCACCTCGGCGCCACGATCCAGCCCGGCCGATTTTTGATGCAAGCCGGGCAACACCACAACAGGAAACTCCAACCCTTTGGCCTTATGAATCGATAGCACACGCACCGCATCTAACGTCTCCTCCGCCAAAGCGGCCTCCGGTTCAGGAGGATGGGTCATCAGACAAGCAACCAGGCGATCGACCCAACCGGAAAATGAGAGATGGGGCATCGCGGCTTGTGCGGCCATGAGATCTCGAAGTTTCCAGACATTCATGACGGCTTGCTCCCCATGACTGGACGCTGCGGCTAGCTCGACAATGGGAAGCTGGGCAAACACTTGATCAATGAATTCAGGAACGGGAATCCGATTGGCTTGAAGATGTAAGGCGGCCAACTGCTCAAAGAGTACTTGGACCACCGGCTTTCTCGCACTGTCCCATTCATGCCACGTATCAGACCGACGGATATCCAAAGGCCCAAGCCTGGCCAATTCCGTAATGTCCTGATCCGGCAATCCACCCAACGATGAGCGCAGAATCCCCACGACGGCAATCGCATCGGTAGGATCCGCCAATACACGCAACACATTGACCAGATCAATGACTTCCTGACGGCGATAGAAATGTTGTTCGCCATCGGTTAAATATGGAATATCCCGCCGATGCATCGCTTCCAGATACACATGGGCATTCGTAAATTTTCGAAATAACACGGCCACATGTCCCGGCCGCAACGGGATTCGATTCCCATGCTCCAACACCCATTGTTGGCCGGAATGCAATTGATCCTGTATCCATGCCGCAAGCCATTCCGCTTCCACTCGCGTGGCTCGCTCGGCATCCCATTCTTCTTCCCTGGCATTGGCCATGACACACAGCTCTACCCCAGGATTGCTCAAAGTTTCCTCCCCGCGTCGCCCAACCATCAACGGAACATTGGGGGGTTGGACGTTGTCCTCATGAACAAACAACCGATCAAAGACCCCATTGACGACTTCGAGAACTGCGCCATCACTGCGAAAGTTTGTTGTCAGGGTACACACCACCCCGCCCTCTTGCGTGAGCTTGTGAACCACCTGATCAAAAGCTTGGATATCGGCCCGCCGGAAAGCATAAATGGACTGCTTGGGGTCGCCCACAATAAAGAGTTTTCCCGGCACCAATCGTATCGCATCCCACTGCTGACAGTGATCACCGAGTTGTTCGCCCAGGTAGAGTATGATTTCATATTGCAGGGGATCCGTGTCCTGAAACTCATCGACCATGATCGCTTGAAAATCCATCTTAAGTTGTTTGCGAACCCTCGGATAATCACGCAGAACATCCCGCACACGAACTAAGAGCCCATCAAATCGAATCCATCCCTTATCCGCATACGTTCGTCGAACATGTTGAATAAACGGCTCAAGCAAGCGCACCACCCTGGCCAAGAAACCTTCATCCACGTTCAAAAGACGATGCGCGCCTTGAATGACTCGTCGAGCTTCCTGGAAATCTTCAGGAATCCATCCTTTGGGCGCTTGACCGATCCCCGACGCCAACAAGGTTTTCTCCTCATCCGCAAGGCTTCTTGCCCCGGACCAACCTTCACGCGCCACCAAATCTAACAGACGCTCGGCGACTTCCAACAACCTTTCGATTTTTCGTGGTTTCGGTTGGGCATACTCTTGTAAGAGGCGCGCAATCTTCTGTTTGCTCGTATGAAGCCACGATGCCAATGCCGGAGATTGACTTTCTGAATCCAATTGCGTTTTCAATTCAGGGAGTGAAACCAGGTCGTCACACAACGCAAACGCAAAGCCTCGAATGCCATTCAAGTCGACGACATCCAATATCTCTCTCCATTGGGCATGATTCAACCCATGTTCACCTAAGGCCTCGTCGAGCCATCTATTCCAAGCCTCAGAAAATATTTCAGAAAATTTCGTCCCATCGTCTTCTTGGAAATGTGGATCAACCCCACTTTCCAATGGATACAACCGCAGGACATGCGCGGCAAAACTATGGAGGGTGGCCAGGTGTGCCTTCTCTAGATCATTGAGCGCAGCCGTGACTTTTTCTTTGATATGTTCGGTTGAGACATGATATTGCTCTTGAAATTTCTTAAGCCTCGCGTTCTCGTAATCCTTCTTCAGCGTCAATGACTGACAAGCCTTCAACAACTCCTGCAACCCTTCGCGCAGGCGCCCTTTCATTTCGTTCGCGGCTTTATTTGTAAAGGTCAGGGCCAACATCTCGGTCAATCGAAACGGATGCGGCTCCCGTAATAACGCATGCAGAAGTCGATTCACTAATAGTGTGGTCTTTCCAGTTCCAGCACCGGCCAAGACCACCACGTTACGATCAAATGTCGTTTCGCCTACCTGTCGCGCA
>JBFJON010000078.1:0-6522 GCA_041617575.1 Nitrospirales bacterium
CATGAAGCAGGGCGCTTGGAAGATGCAGTGGCAAAAGGGGAAAACGTTAACATTCATCAAGCCGTGATTGCCGGGGAAAAAGCTGGACTCTCCTTTCGGTTACTCATGCAAGTGAGAAATAAGATGATTGATGCTTACCAGGAAGTCATGCGGATGCAGGTTTAAGATGCAATCCGTTTTGTAAGGGTTTTCGAATTCTGACTAGTAAACATGTAATGAGTTTCAATGTGAATCCTCAATAAGCATGGCAACATTTTCGGAAAGTCTCATCACTAATTTTCAGTCCTTAACCCTCAGTCAGCGCATTGGCGTGGTGGTGGTGTTGGCGTTGGCCATCGCCACCATCCCAATGTTGATGATCATGGGAAAGGAACCTGAGCTGGTTGTCCTCTTTTCCCAATTAGATTCGCAGGATACTCGAGCCATTATTCAAGAACTTGGTAAGCAAGGGGTTGCTTATAAGGTAGGTGAAGATGGCAATACGATCAAAGTTCCCGCTGAGCGGGTGCATGAATTACGTCTACAGTTAGCTTCGGCAGGTCTCCCCGAATCTGCCGGTGTAGGATTTGAGATTTTTGATCGTACCGGAATAGGCGTCACGCCCTTTACGCAACAAATGAATTATCGTCGAGCGCTTCAAGGCGAATTGGCTCGCACCATTAGTCAAATTTCGCAGGTCGATCGGGTTCGCGTACATTTGGTCATACCCGAGAAGCGCTTATTTGCTTCTGAACAAAAGCCGGCTCAAGCGGCCGTAGTGCTGACATTGACACGAGGCAACCTCTTAGGGGGGACGCAGGTACAAGGTATCGTTCATCTGGTGGCAAGTAGTGTAGAGGGATTGGACCCCAGTCAGGTCACCGTAGTCGATAATCACGGAAAAGTGCTCAGCCAAAATTCTGCTGATGACGATGCCCAACTGACTGCCACGCAAATCGAGACTCAACGTGGAGTTGAACATGATTTGGAACAACGGGTCCAGACGATGTTGGACCAAGTCTTGGGGCGGGATAAATCGGTAGTGCGTGTGACAGCTCCATTGGAGTTTCGTCAAGTTGAGACTACCGAAGAGAGTTTTGATCCCAATAGCCAAGTCGTGCGAAGTGAAAATCGAAGTCAGGAAAAAGTTCTCGAACAGGGTTCACAGGCCGGAGTGCCAGGTGTGCGAAGCAATGTCCCCAATGATTTGAAACCAACAGGAGGTTCAGGACCCAAAGAGGCCAAGCGAAAAAATGAAACGCTGAATTATGAAGTGAATCGGAAGGTGAGCAAAATTATTGAACCTACCGGCGCGATTCAACGGTTAAGCGTGGCAGTATTGGTGGATGGAACTTATGAGGCTGCAGAAGGTGGCGAAGGTCAAGCTGAAGATGCGACTGGTGCTAAGAAGTATGTGGCACGATCGGAACAAGAAATTCAAAATCTTATTCTCATTGTGAAAAAAGCGGTTGGATTTTCCGAAGAGCGCGGCGATCAAATTGAAATGATTAATGTGCCATTTGAAACGCCCGCCGTTCAAGAAGGCGAAGAGGGGATGACTGCAGGGGTACAGGCATTCCTCGCGACTTGGGGAGGATTTCTGAAGCCCGTGTTGTTTTTCCTCCTGGGTGTGATGGTCCTTTGGTTTGTGATCCGACCAATGGTTTTGAATCTGAGTAAACCCTCGGCTAACGCAGTAGTGTTGCCGCAGAAAGGATTGCCGACCACGGTGAGAGAATATGAGGCCCAGATTAGCGAGACACCTCAAGACCAGGCCATTAAGCTAGCGGCCGATAATCCCGCATCTGCCGCTCAAGTCATTCGTACCTGGATTAAAGAAGAACAAAAGGCCTAGCCGGTGAGTGAAAACTTATCAGGATATGAAAAGTCCGCGATTTTATTGCTGGCCATAGGGGAGAATGCGGCAGTGGAAGTGTTGAAGGTGTTAGACCAAAAAGATATTCGGCAAATCGGCGCCTATTTGGGAGCGCTTGTCAATGTCGGGCAAGAGGAGCATCGCTATGTCTTGAAGGAATTTAGGGAATTGGCCGGAGCATCTGGTTTGAGTGTTGAAGGAAAAACCTATTTGGCCAAAATTCTGAATGCGGCGCTAGGAAAAGATAAGGCACGCCGTATTTTGAGTTCCCTCAATACTTCAGATAGTGCCGGTTTCGAGACTTTGAAATCGTTAGATGCGGTATCAATCGCTAATTTGCTGACGTTTGAGCATCCGCAAACGGGAGCCCTTATTTTGGCGAATTTAGAGTCGGATCATGCTGCCCAGATTTTGTCCTTGCTTCCTGCGCTTCAACGGGATGCCGTTGTGTATCGTTTGGCAACAACAGAAGAAGTGTCTCCAAATATGGTGGATGAATTGAATGGGGTACTGCAGGAGGAGCTGCGCCTAGGATCTTCCAAAAATGCCATTCCTGTCGGGGGAACAGGCATGGTTGCGGAAATTTTGAATTCCGTCAGGAAAAATGTGGAGGGCGAGATTTTTACAGCCTTGGAAACAAAAGATCCGGATGTGGCTGCGGAAATACGAGGAAAAATGTTTGTGTTCGAAGACCTGGAGGGTGTGGACGATCGGGGCATGCAGGAATTGCTGCGTGAAGTAAGCAAGGAAGAATTGCTCTTGGCCCTCAAACCGGTTGAAGGACCGCTTCGCGATAAATTCTTTACCAATATGTCTAGTCGTGCGGCTGAATCCTTGAAAGAGGATATGGAGACCCGAGGTCCAGTCAAGTTGAGTGACGTGGAATTGTCACAACAAAATATTATTAAGACCGTGCAACGGTTGGCAGTTGAAGGTCGGGTATCTCTCGGAGGAAAAGGTGAAGAGCAAATGGTCTAAGGTTGGTTGACCTATGGAACAGAATGCAGGGGTAAAAAAATTTGAGATGGCGGAATTGATCCCAAAAGACGCGAGGGATCAAGATAAAGAAGGCCATCCGCATCATTGTTCAGAGTTGCAGCGGCAGGCGTTTGAACAGGGCCGGCTGAAAGGAATTGATGAAGGACGAGCGCAATCTCAGGCCAAAGTGGATGAAGGAACCAAGCGAGTTATTCATTTGGCCAATCAGATCGGGCGAGCTCGAGTGGCGGCTCTTGAAGAACAGGATCGGGATATTGTGGAAGTGGCTTTGGTCATTTCTCATAAAATTATTCTGCGAGAAATTGATACTGACAAAGAGCTTGTTATTCGCCAAGTGCGTCAGATTCTTGGGCTTCTTATCAATAAGACCCTTGTGACGCTCAAGGTGCATCCACAAGATCTTGAGGTCTTGGAACCTCTCCATCAAGCTTTACAATCTGAATTTGTTGATGGAGATCATTTGGTGATTGAAGGGAATGAAGACGTGCAGGCTGGAGGGTGTGTGGTAGAGCAGGTCGGTTTACAGTTGGATGCACGTCTTCACCAACAACTCGAAGCCGTGGCTACGGAATTTGGTTTGGAGCATTCCCACTCATGAGTCTTGCCAGCATTCACCAGCGTCTTGGTGCCATTCCCACGATCACCGTTACTGGGCAGGTTGTGAAAGCCGTAGGATTAACATTGGAAGCGACGGGTTTAGGAGCCTCGGTTGGTCAACGGTGCCATATTTTTAGTCAGAGGCGGCAGTCAATTCTTGAAGGTGAAGTCATTGGCTTTCGAGAACAACGCGTCGTTGTTATGCCATTTGGACCAGTCCGGGGGATTGGTGCCGGTGATTTGGTTCGGTTCGACCCCAGCTCTCCACGATTGCCCGTGGGGCAGCATCTGTTAGGCCGAGTGGTCGATGGTTTGGGCCAACCCGTTGATGACAAGGGCCCGCTTCCACGAAGTCAACGGTATCCGTTATACGCCCCTGCTCCGGCCCCTTTGCAACGGAAACGTATCACCACGCCTATGGATTTGGGGGTCCAAGCGATCAATTCGTTATTGACGTGTGGCGTTGGGCAAAAAATGGGGATTTTTGCGGGGAGTGGTGTGGGAAAGAGTGTGTTGATGGGGATGCTGTGTCGACATACGAAAGCGGATGTGAATGTCATTGCGTTGGTAGGGGAGCGTGGACGGGAAGTCAAGGAATTCTTAGAACGTGATTTGGGAGAGGAGAGTTTTCGACGCTCAGTGGTGGTTGTGGCCACTTCTGATCAATCGCCGCTGGTTCGTGTCCGGGCCGTCTTTGTGGCCACCGCGATCGCGGAATATTTTCGCGATCAAGGTAACCAAGTTCTCTTATTGGTTGACTCGCTCACGCGGCTGGCCCATGCCCAGAGAGAAGTGGGGCTTGCAGCCGGAGAACCGCCGACGACAAAAGGGTATCCGCCTTCCGTGTTTACCCTGTTTCCACAAGTATTAGAGCGGGTAGGGCCGTTGGAGAAGGGTTCAATTACTGGTCTCTATACGGTGTTAGTGGATGGGGATGATCTGAATGATCCTATTGTCGATTCCATACGTTCCATTCTGGACGGGCATATTGTGTTATCTCGACAATTGGCGATGCAAGGACATTTTCCGGCCATTGACGTGCTTCAAAGTGTCAGTCGGGTGATGTCGGATATTGTGTCGGATTCGCATGCCGAGGCTGCCAGGACGATTGTTCAAGTGATGGCTGAATATCGAAACTCGGAAGATCTGATTAATTTGGGGGCGTATCAACAGGGAACCAATGCACGACTTGATGCTGCCATACAGATGAAAGAACCCATTGATGGGTATCTCAGACAAAACCGTGAAGCGGCAGTCAGTCTGGTAGAGAGTTGGCAAAACCTTGAGACATTGGCCGCACACAGTCGAAGTCACCTTGTCGCAAAGGGAAAACCCACATGAATTGGACAACCTTACTGAGGTTTCGGAAGCAAGTAGAAGACTTGGCCAGTGAAGGGGTCGTGCTGGCTGAATGGGAAAAAAGTCAGGAAGTCACCAAGCGGTATGAATTAAGTCACGAAATGGAAGGGGTGGTCACCGAATTGGAAGAACAGATCCAGATAGGTATTGATACGTTGTTTGCCGAAGAACGGTATCAATGGCTGGATCAGCTCGGAACCGCAATGGAAGAGCGTACCCAAAGGATTCAGCGGTTGGAGGAAACCTTGGTGGGACTTCGTGAGAAGTTGAAAAAAGCGTATCACGCCAGACGGGTCGTGGAGCTGGTTATTGCCAAAAAAGAGGCGGCGGTGTTGAAGAAAGTTGCCGCACAAGAGCAGCGTATTCAAGAAGACTTGTCTTCCCATGCGTTTGCGACCCGTAACCTTGAAGAAATGACCCAGTAGCACGATGTTGCCTAGTCGCCGAATGATTCCATGGTGGTTGGTCATCCTGCTGTTATGGGCCACAGCGGTGTGGTCTGTGCAAGCCACAACCGAACAACCCGCAACCGATTCAGAGGAAAATCAACATGTTGAAGAAGATTACCCTTATGAGCCACGCATTGAAGAAGCCACGTTATTGGAAGATCTTCAAGTTCGCCTGAAAGAGGTAGAGGAGCGGGAACGTGGTTTGCAACTCCGCGAAGAGCACGTCTTGTCGTTGCAGCGGGATTTAGAAGCCTTGGCCGCGCGACAGGCTAAAGAAGCCAAACGGTTGGAAAAAGAAACGGCGGCGTTCAGTGAAGAGCAACGTCGGTATTTAGAGCAAGATCCAGCCCTCGTGCATTTGCTGAAGATCTATGAGTCGATGGACCCTGAAGAAGGGGCGTTACGAATCGAACTCATGCGTGAAGGACTCGCATTAGACATTCTGGCAGGAATCAAGAATAAGAAGGCAGCGGGTATTTTAGCGGGAGTGAATCCAAAGAAAGCAGCAAGGTTATCTGAAGGGCTTCAGAAATACCGTGAGATTAAACTGAATCGACGAGTGAATGCGAAAGCGCCAAAATAAATTATGATTTCCCTCCTTCCCATATCGGTGAGTGCACAGAACAGCCCTCATGCCATTGGTGGCGGCGGGGCAGCGGCGGGATCATTAAGCCCAGTTAATAAGGATCAATCAACGTCATCTGGCCAAGCATTGGCACCGGCCTTTTCTCATGTTCTTCGTGAAATTAATGAAACATCTGTGCTTGGGAATCACTTGCAGAGAGCTGGTTCGACGAGGAGCCAACACCATAGGGCATCACACCATTCCCTGACACCGCAAAATTTTCGTATTCTCGAATCATTAGTAGGTTCCGACGCGGCTGAAAAGATCTTGGGTGATCTTCAATCTTCCAAGATACAGACATCTCCCGAAGATTCCCTTCCGTCAACAACTGAATCTCCGTTGAGTTTGCCACCGGCAGTCTTTGCTGCTTTTGATGGGCTTCAAACGCCGGCTCGTACATTGTTTCAGAGTAGTGGCTTTCAAGAAACCGTTGGGAATTCTACTCTTGGTCCAGTGAGGCAAGAATCTGAAATTGGTGGAAAAATTTTAGGAATTGCACAGATTCCGTTACCCAAGACACTTGAGGCAGGATCCATTCTCAATCAAGTTTCAGGGGGAGTCAAGCAAGAGGATGCGTTGTCGGTACGTACAGTTGTCCCATCGGCCAAGGATGTTCCAAATGGATTCCAAGAGGTGGG
>JBFJON010000079.1:0-6400 GCA_041617575.1 Nitrospirales bacterium
GGGATGAACGTGAGGTTTCCCCAGATCATTCTGAAAGCAACTTCCGTATGGCCAAGGAAAATTTATTGGATCGTGTTCCTATTCCTCCTGATCAGGTATTTCGCATGGAGGGGGAGCGTCCGGCGAAGGAAGCGGCTGTCCGATATGAAGAAGTGTTACGTCGGGCTTTCTCTCATAAAAATAAAGAAAACATCCCTCGTTTTGACTTAATCTTATTGGGCATGGGGTCTGATGGTCATACGGCCTCTTTGTTCCCGGAGACGTCGGTTCTTGAAGAAAGGGAACAATGGGTAGCGGCACCGTGGGTGGAAAAATTGCACACTCACCGTATCACGCTAACACCGCCGGTCTTCAATGCGGCCAAACGTGTATTGTTTATGGTAGGCGGTTCGGACAAGGACAAGGCTGCTGAAGCCGTGCTAGAAGGCCCGTACCAACCCAATCGGTATCCAGCTCAAATCGTTAATCCAAGCCAAGGAGATCTGGTATGGCTGCTGGATCGGGAGGCAGCGAGCCGATTGAAGAAAACTTCGTTCACGGAATGGACAAGGGGCAGTGGAAAGGTAATCCGATGAACATGCCCCAAGCTCCCGCTGCGTTTGTCCAAGCCCTCCACAAACAACCCGTGAGCTGTGAAAGTCCAGATTGTGCCTGTTCTGTGGAGGTCACGGATATCTCCCAGCGGGCTGATCGGGTCAAAAGCTTTCGATTGCATTGTCATTCATGCCAGTGGGAAGACACCATGACTGGCTGTCCCCAACTTGATCCGCCCTGGGATGAGGGCTCATTAATGGAAATAACCGAAGAGCATATGTTGCATTTGGAACCTGTTTGTCCTTATGACAAGGCGCCCTTGCGTTTTCACTCCTTACCCAATCCACGCCGTCGAGCTCGATACCGGATTACCTGTTATTATTGTGGTCGGCAGGAAGAATTGGATTGGCCGCCGGAAGAGGCCAAACGGTAAGGTGCGATTAATCCGTGAATGTTCCCGTGTGTGACTCCCTCGAATTCCTTACTGCCAAAAATCCATTTTCGTGCGCTAGAATTCTCCAGCCTGCCGTAGCATGAAAAAAATAAAAAAGAAGAAGTCAAGTTGTCAGGCGTTGCCGGCGTTTCTGATTGGCTGGACCCATGGGGAGGCGCCGGCCCCTGCATATCTTGCAGCCTGGTTTGATCAATTCTATGGCGGACCCTTGCAAATTCGTTTTTTATCCAAAAATGGCCATCAACATTTTGAGGCCGCGCATACCAACTGGAGAGCTCAGGTACAATTGGCACCATCAGCAGAGGTTGCGGAGCAGTGGCACGGTCGCCTGCAATGGGAGCATCGTCATCTGGCGCAGCTCGTGGCTCCGCCCAAGACCAATCCTGATCGACAGGATGAGGTTCTGCATATTGCTCGGATAGCCAGAGGGCTCACCTTGCTGATGGAAGGGACGACATACGATGTCGCAACTGGAGGCTATCGCAATCCTTCTGATTGGAACGACCAAGACTTGGAGGTGTTCCAAATACACGATCATGTACAAATAGAACAACATGAACAGATCCAGCACATGCGGACGTGGTATCACACCAGAGGTCTCATGAAATTTGGATTGGATGAGGTTGAAACGTTTCAGCCCATCGGGTTATCGGGGCGGGATATTGAAGCCATGGTTTATGGAGTCTCTTGTCAATAGATGGCTCAAGGGAAAAACTCCAAGATCGGAGAGCATGTTCCCTTCGGGAAAGAAGGTTTGCAGGTAGAAGTGGTTCGTCATCGGACGGATCCCATGTATGGGATTCCATTGTCTTTTCGAGAAATTAGATTAACCTAAAGAGAGAAGGTGGGAATATAGACTCAAACAGAATCGTTATCGTGGAGCTGCGACGACCGTAATCCGGGTTTTGGCGCCTGGTACGAGGTGTTGGTCGCAAGGCTTCAGGTCCGTATCAATGGCAATATGAGGTGTGTAACCTGGCCTGCTCATCAGCTGTTGCGTAAGAGATTCACCGGAATTGACCGGGCGGGGCATTCGATAGATGTAGGTTAATCCAAGCTCGTCAGTCCGGTGCCAACCCTTTCCTAAAGTTTTTATGTAAAAGGCAATAATCGCTTGAGGGGGGTCTGAGCTAAGAAGTATCGCAGAGGGAAAGGTCTGATAG
Source organism: Nitrospirales bacterium (assembly GCA_041617575.1). Classification (GTDB taxonomy): domain Bacteria; phylum Nitrospirota; class Nitrospiria; order Nitrospirales; family UBA8639; genus Nitrospira_E. Next base: position 2,152 of record JBFJON010000079.1, read on the forward strand.
TTTTTCCCCTTGATGTTTGCAGTACCGCTGGGGATAGCGCTAGCCAACTTCGCTTGAGGATAAGCCGGAACCATAAAATAGTCTGCTGGAGGCGTCCAAGTTTTGAGAAACGATTCCTGTAATGTCGTCAGTTGGCATTGTGCAATCTGCCGTACGGCCGAAAAATCTGCGAGGGGAGCGTAGGAACCGGCATACGCCAAATTCGGCAACAAAAGAAACCAGGCGAAATGATAAAGACAAAATTTCTTCATGAAAAAAACTCCTTGAACTTTACTGGAAAGCGGATTCAAATTCAGGAAGTATCATCGCGAAAGTTCGCTGAGCAGTCAACTGGGAGAGATGCAACCGAACGTTAGGAAATCGTTGGAGTCTTTCCAGGACTTTTATTGATCACATTCATCGCTAAAGCGATCATCGATCCAACATCCGAGACGGATGCGGGGAGTACCAGCGTATTGCTGGTTTTGGCTAATTCCCCAAATTCCCCAATATATTGTTCGGCCACACGGAGTTGGACGGCCTCGTAGCCGCCCGGATCTTGTATCGCTTCTGCCACTTTCCGAATCCCTTCGGAGGTGGCGGTGGCAATGGCTAGAATCGCCTGGGCTTCGCCTTCGGCCTCATTGATTTGTTGCTGCCGCTTGGCTTCCGAGGCTTTGATGACCTGTTGTTTGTCGCCCTCGGCTTCGTTAATGACGGCGTCCCGTTGCCCTTCGGAACCCAGCACCACGGCACGCTTTTCCCGTTCGGCTCGCATCTGTTTTTCCATGGCGTTCACCACGTCCTGTGGTGGATTGATATTGCGAATTTCATAGCGCATCACCTTGACTCCCCAAGGGGAGGATGCTTTGTCTAATTCATTGACCACGGAAACATTAATCGTTGATCGTTCCTCGAAGGTTCGGTCCAGATCAATTTTTCCAATTTCACTACGAAGCGTAGTTTGGGCCAGTTGAGAAATCGCGAATCGGAAATCTGTAATACCATACGAGGCGCGTTCGGCATCCAAGACTTTGATGTAGAGCACGCCATCAACACCGACCTGCACATTGTCTTTAGTGATACAAATTTGTTCAGGGACATCAAGGGCGAGTTCCTTTAAAGAATGTCGGTACCGAATGACATCCATGAAAGGGATTAATATATGGAGGCCGGCGTTGAGCGTGGAAGAATATTTCCCCAATCGTTCGACCACGTAAGCGCTTTGCTGGGGTACAACCACCGCCGTTTTTTTCAAGATGAGTAAGGCGAGAGCGGCAAAAACAAGTGTGGCTATTAATTCACCTGACATGTTATTCCTCCTGTGTGAGCGATTCGGCTTGAATCCATAGTGTCAGGCCATCCACCCGCACGATCTTCGCGATGGCATTCTTCTCGAGGATATTTTCTCCGGCATTGCGTGCGGTCCAGGTGGACCCACGAAGTTCCACTTTCCCTAGGGCCTGTGGCTCAAGAGGCTCAAGCACCGTCGCAATTTCTCCCACCATGGAATCCACGTCGGGCTCGTCTTTTCCATTCAGGCTCCTTTTGTTCTGCAAAGGCTTTTTCATCACGAGCAGAGAAATGATGCCTAGAATGGCAAACAGAAACCATTGGATCCAGGCGGCTTCTACAAGCCCAGCCCAGGTGAGGCCGCTCACCATCAATGCGGCCACCCCGAAAAAGAGGAAATAAAAATTTCCCAGCCCACCTAAGGTAAGAATTTCGACTCCAACTAGACTGAACCCTAAAATTGACCAATGCCACCAGAGCATGGTGGGTGCACTCCTTTGTGAGGTATGTATTGCGTGCAGTTACGTGCCGTTAGTTATGGTATCGGTTGAGTAGCAGTGGAAACTAAAGAGAAAATTTCGGCCGTCAATAACGTCCCCCTTGACAAGGGCATGTTAAAGAAATAGTAGCATACTTTATTGTAACGGTCCTGGTAGGGAGATGAAAGCAATGGAACAGGTGTCAGGATGAGGGGACTGAGGAGGGTGATGGCCCCTAATATTCAGTGTAGATACCCCAGCTTTCGACCTACTGCTGATTCGCATAACGTTAATCGGCTAAAATTTTGTTTACGCGGGTGGCAGGTATCATTTACTGCTTTCCCCGTTTCCTGAAATTTCAGTGGAGGATCTGCATAAATGCGGATTGAAGCTGTTCGCTGGTGGGAAAAATTAGAGATCTTAGTCGGGAAGGGACTTAGTATGAAATGTGGGGAAAGAGAGATTTTCTAGGACGGCTTAGGCACCGGCTTTTTTGACGTAGGCTTTATAAATGGTTTTGTCGGCTCCGGGTTCTTCTTCTAAGCCGACCCATCCGTGGCCTGTGGTTTCACACCAGGCGGGCATATCCTTTTTTATTCCTTCATCGTCAGAAGCGACTTCGAGTACTTGACCGGGAACCAGTTCCTTGATTTTCTTGGAGGTCAAGATTATCGGCATGGGACAAAAATATCCTAGCGTATCGAGTTTAACATCGGCTGGTATCATGTTGAGTCTTTCTTTATTGAGTCTAGGGTTCTGTTAAATAAATAGGTTGACTGATCCATGCCGCGCTTCAGCTAGATACGTGCTGACTCCGGCCAGTTGGTCGACGCCATCAATCAGGGTATCTTTGGAAATGCCCATCATTCCCAAAGTGGTGGTGCAGGCGATCATTTGCACGCCGAGGTCTTGAGCGGTTTCTAGCAATTCGGCAATCCCAGGCATACGATTGTTCTTCATCACCTTTTTCATCATACTTGTACCCAACCCACCAAAATGAAAACGGGATAGCGGAAGATTTTCGGTTCCACCTTTATTTATCCACCCAAACGCTCGCCGCATCCAGTCTTTAGCCGAACTGGTTGCACCTTCTTTGCGGATGATATTTAAGCCCCAAAAGGTGAAAAACATAGTCACTTTCATGCCCATGGCTGCGGCTCCCGTGGCAATGATGAACGCGGCCATGGCTTTATCCATATCACCACTTAGAACGACGAGGGTCACACTGTCGGGTTTTGTTTCTTTTAATTCGGCCAGGGCTGTGGCGGGTTCAAGTTTTGTTGCATTCATGGGAGTCACCTTTGTCTATGAGAAAATTGATTGAATTCTTTGATACGGTCTCTATTACACTGAATTTGTGACAGGATTATACCAGGTTAACGGTTCCTTTTTAGGATGTTTTCCTAGGACTTTATAGAAAATCATTGGAAATCAGCTAGTTCGACTATAATATGGCATTTTTAGAGGTGTCAAGAAATTCTGTCTGTTCTTTGTGTGCAGACGGGGATTTCTCGTCCTTAGTTATTCCCGCCTACTCATGGCGGGCATTCAGTTTTGTGTTTCGATGGATCCTCCGCTACCAACCGGCTGGGATGACAAAACCAAAATGGATCCCCGCTGAGAACTGCGGGCAGACGACCTTGGTTTTTTCAGTTTTGACCGCATTCTCCATTTGACTTCATAGTGTCAGTCAACTAATGCCCAAGTTTTTACGAAAAGGGGAGCTAAGGTGATGACCCGACGATTAGTTGAGAGCGTGCCCAATATCAGTGAGGGCCGGGATCAGGCTGTCATCTCCAAGCTGGCAGCGGGTGTTCAATCAATTCCAAACGTTGCCTTGCTTGATATGCATGTTGATCCAGACCACCACCGCTCGGCGTTCACGATTGTAGGCGAGCCGGAAGCCATGGGTACGGCCCTTTTTGGTTTGGTCCAACAGGCTCAGCGGTTTATTGATATTCGCCAACATCAGGGACAACACCCACGAATTGGTGTTGTTGATGTTGTGCCGTGGATTCCACTCCAAGGGGCAACCATGGAGGATTGCGTAGACTACGCCAAAACCCTAGGTTCACGAGTTGGTGCCGGACTAGACATTCCTGTCTTTTTGTATGAAAAAGCCTGTGAGGTGTCTTCCCGAATGAAGTTGGAAGTCATCCGCCGTGGCGGGTTATCCGCCTTACAAAAACGAATGAGCAATCAAGGAAATTGGAAACCGGATTTTGGACCAGGGGATCTCCACCATTCCTTTGGAGCCATGGTGATAGGAGCCCGTTTCTTTTTGATCGCCTTTAACGTGGTCTTGGCTAGCCGAAACCTTGAACTAGCCCGTCACATTGCCGGAACGATTCGAGAGTCCGGTGGGGGCTTGCCTGCGCTCAAAGCCATGGGCGTATCTTTACCATCTCGAGGGGTTGTGCAGGTGTCGATGAATCTCGTGGACTTTCGCCTAACCTCGTTGCCTGCGGCGTACCAAGCAGTTGAACGGGAGGCTACAA
>JBFJON010000080.1:0-6356 GCA_041617575.1 Nitrospirales bacterium
AATGGGTAGTAGATCATCGGTTTATCAAAAACGGGCATAAGTTGCTTACTCACCGCATGAGTGAGGGGATAGAGTCGTGTTCCAGAGCCTCCCGCTAAAATAATACCTTTTAACCGTGCCATGTGCTGCTCTCTGTCTTCATAGCCAAACCAAATTCACACTCAACCGGCCCCTGAGAGTCAATTGGCCGTCGCATCTGATAATCCAAGTCTTTCCCGTTGGTAGGACTGTTTGGTGACGATTTCGCACCATTGTCTGTTGTCCACATACCACTGAATGGTTCGCCGCAAACCTGACACAAGGGTGTGACTCGGGGCCCATCCCAATTCAGTGTGGATCTTTGTTGTATCTATTCCATAACGAAAATCATGCCCGGGCCGATCCGTCACAAATACCTTGAGATCCTCATACTGACGTATTCCACGTTCAACAAGTACAGGATTCGATCCACAGGGAAGGAGCTCATCTAGAATATGACAAACCGCCTCAACGACTTCCAAATTCGAGCATTCAGACCGACCACCCAAATTATACTTTTCGCCAGGCGCGCCCTCCTGAAGCACCCGCAAAAGCCCTTCGCAATGATCTTCCACAAACAACCAATCGCGAATATTCTTCCCGTTCCCATAAATGGGAAGAGGCTTGCCTTCCAAAGCATTCAAGACCATAAGGGGAATGAGTTTCTCGGGAAATTGATAGGGCCCATAATTATTCGAACAATTGGTAATAATCGTGGGAACGCCATAGGTATGAAAATACGCCCGGACCAAATGATCTGCGCTCGCCTTTGAGGCCGCATAGGGAGAATTGGGGGCATAGGGCGTTTCTTCCGTAAATAATCCTGTCTCGCCTAACGCCCCGTAGACCTCATCCGTGGAAACATGCAGAAATCGAAACCATTGTTGCTGATCCGCCCCAGCCTGTTTTAGAAAACAACGGACCGTATCGAGTAACACCAATGTCCCCATCACATTGGTATGAATAAAGGGATATGGATCATCAATTGAACGATCCACATGCGATTCAGCCGCAAAATTCACCACCCAGCGAGGACAATAGGTCTCAACCGCCTTGATCATTTCTGCTTCATCAGCAATGTCAGCCTGGACGAACTGTAACCGGGAATCTTGCCAGAGGTCTTCCAAGCTTTCACGATGACCGGCATAGGTTAATTTATCAACGACGACAATCCGTGCGTCGGTCTTGGCTAAAACCATGCGGACAAAATTGGCACCAATAAACCCTGCACCTCCTGTCACAATCATCGTGTTCTTCATAAAGTTATTTTTTGGAGGAGGAGAACAACGTCAAAATATTTTTACAGCGAACGAAAGAAAAAGTAGAATGGTGTAAGACCGTATGCTCAAAGATTATTCCACGGTCACACTTTTGGCTAGATTTCTGGGTCGATCGACATCCAATCCACGCTGGACAGCAATATGATAGGCTAAGAGTTGCAGACCAACGGTAAAAAGAATTGGCGTCAGCATAGGATGTACGTCCGGAATGCCAAACACATGATCAGCCACTTGATCTAAAGCATGATCCCCTTCTGAAACGAAGGCGATCACCGGGGCGCTCCTCGCCCGCACTTCCATAAGATTACTCACAGATTTTTCATATAGGCGATCTTTCGGCGAAAGCACAACCACCGGCATTTCGCTATCGATTAACGCAATGGGACCGTGCTTCATTTCCCCTGCAGCGTAACCCTCCGCATGAATATAGGAAATTTCCTTAAGTTTTAAGGCTCCCTCTAAGGCAATGGGATAATTAATGCCACGGCCTAAGTACAAAAAATTTCGTTTTTGAGCATACCGTTTGGCAATAGATTCAATGGTATTTTCTTGTTTTAAAATATGCTCAACATGGCCAGGAAGCATGAGAAAATGATCCAGCCACCATCGTCCTTCTTCCGGACTCAATACTCCGTGAACCCGCCCAACGTGCAGAACTAACAAATACAAGGCAATGATTTGTCCGGTAAACGCTTTGGTTGATGCTACACTAATCTCCGGCCCACAACGCGTATATATAACCCCGTCGGCTTCGCGGGCTAAAGTACTGCCCACGACATTGACGATTGCTAACACCCTTGCCCCCCGACGCTTCGCTTCTCGCGCGGCCGCCAAGGTGTCGGCCGTTTCACCAGACTGCGAAATAGCAATAATCACATCATTCGGTTGAATCAGGGGTTCCCGATATCGGAATTCCGAACCAATGTCGACTTGAATCGGTCTACGGACCATCTCCTCAAAAAGATATTTTCCCACCAATCCAGCATGCCAGGATGTCCCACAGGCAACAATCCAGAATCGCCTTGCGTTTAAAAGCTCTTCTTTGGTCATATCCAAATCTGGAAGATCGGCCTCTCCCGATTCGTAATCGAACCGACCACGGAGTGTATCCATAATGACTTGTGGTTGTTCGTGAATTTCCTTCATCATAAAATCTGGGTACCCGCCTTTTTCAGCGGCTTCTGCATCCCAAAGAATTGTTTCAACTTGAAAGGTCTTTAGCTGACCATCGGAATCGAAGACTTTGATCTCAGATTCTTCCAATATGGCCACTTCTCCATCTTCTAAAAACACCACTTCTCGGGTATGTGCCAATAGAGGAGTGACATCAGATGCCAAAAATGCACCTGTTCCATTCAATCCAATGACCAGAGGGCATCCTGAACGACTGACAACAATTCGGCCTGGCTCAGCCAGAGACATGACCGCAATGGCATAACTCCCATGTAAATCATGAGCCACCAGACGAACGGCCTCATCCAAACGACTCCCCCGCTTCATGGCGGAAGACAGTAAATGGGCAATGACTTCGGTATCCGTTTCCGACTCAAACCGATGTCCTTCCGATTCCAATCGATGCCGTAAGGTCAGAAAGTTTTCAATAATGCCATTATGAACAAGCACCACTTCTCCTGAACGGTGGGGATGCGCATTTTGCTCAGAAGGCCGTCCATGTGTCGCCCAACGGGTATGCCCAATGCCTGTGCTTCCTTCAATCGAGCCATTGTTGAGTACCGCTTCCAAATTAGTGAGTTTCCCCTCGCTTCGTCGAATCTCCAGGTTTCCATTATGCTGAATGGCAATACCGGCGGAGTCATATCCACGATATTCCAGTCGCCGTAATCCAGCTAACAAGATTGGCACAGCAGATTCGCGCCCGACATACCCGATAATCCCACACATAAGCTTAAAATTCCTTATCTCATTAATTTATAGTACTTTATATGAAGATACATGATATTTCGGTGAATTCATGAAAAATCTTAAGACGGCATAAAGGCCTTTACACGGCCAACCGAGAGGAACAAAAAGAGGCCCTACGTTGATTCTGACTGTTTTTGAGCAACCGACTTTGATGAAGGCATCTCTTCAGCCTGGGAGCTTTTGCCGTTGGTAGGAGAAACTGATGGATCCAACATGGCCCGGCGTCGGGCCGCCGTACCTTTTTTAGTGATTTGTGGTACTCGAGAGATTCCCAGCGCATCAGCTGGAATGTTTTCGGTTACAGTCGTCCCCGCAGCAATTAAGGCTCCTTTTCCAATCGTGACGGGGGCGATGAGTTGAACGTCGCTTCCAATAAACACGTTGTCCTCAATGATGGTTCGTTCCTTTCGATAACCATCATAATTACAGGTAATGGTTCCGGCCCCCACATTCACATTCCGACCGATCCACGTGTCTCCAAGATAGCTGAGGTGATTCACCTTTGATCCCTCCCCAACTTCCGTTTGTTTGAGTTCCACAAAATTTCCAACTTTGGCTTTTCGATGAATAAGACTGCCCGGCCGCAAGTGCGCAAACGGTCCGATCACGGCTTCGTCTTCAATAATTGCCCCCTGAAGAATGCAGGAATCCTGAATCCGAACCCCTCGATGTAGCACGGAATTGGTGAGTCGTGAATTGGCACGAATCGTACAATTTTCTCCGACGTGAGTCTCCCCCTCAAGGATGATTCCTGGATGAAGAATGGTATCGCGCCCGACGGTCACCTGATGATCAACCACAACCCGTTCAGGATCCAATATCGTGACTCCCTCCAACATCAAGCGCTCACAAATCCTGCGGCGCATTTCTTTTTCTGCCAATGCCAGATGCACACGCGTATTCACGCCGGTTGTCTCCAGGGAATCTTCCGTCACCCAGGCTACCACTTTCTGTCCTTCCTGAACCGCCATCTCTATAATATCAGTGAGATAATATTCTCCCTGTACATTTTGAGGACGTAATTGATCAAGGGACTTCTCAAGAAATCCTGCTTCTACAACATAGGTACCCACATTAATTTCTGATACCTGTTTCTCTTCTGGTGAAGCATCTCGATCTTCGACAACCCGGCAAACCTTACCTTCTTTTCCGCGTATGACTCGCCCATATCCACTAGGATCGGGCAAGACGGTAGTTAACAACGTCAGCATGGCACCTTCTGACTGGTGATAATTCACTAAGCCCGACACAGTTTCTGATGTTAATAAAGGAGTATCACCATTCAAAATCACATACTGGCTCGCCACCGACAAAGACTGCCGGGTCAGGGCAGGATAGGCTTGTTGGACCGCATGTCCAGTCCCTAATTGCTGAGTTTGTTCCACAACGAGAAAGGGATCAAATTGTGCTTGTTCCTGTGCTAAATAGGCTCGTACCTGATCGGCCTCATTCCCGACCACAACCGCCACATTGTTGGTTACCACGTGCCGGGCTAAGTTCATCGCGTATTGCAACATGGGACGTCCGGCGAGACTATGCAACACTTTTGGCAGAGTGGATTTCATTCGGGTACCTTGCCCTGCGGCAAGAATAATAACTGATGTGCTATTCGGGCTGCTCATGACACCAAGATACAAGTAAAATTATGGGCTATTTAGGGGGTAGAAACTTTCGTTGCACGTTTAAGAGCCATTGTACTCGTTTTTTGAGCAAGTTCAATGCCAGAGATTTTATCTTGAGGCGAATAAAATCCACCAGATACAATAAGTTTCATGGCCTCTTCTACACTCATTTCCACTGGAACGACTTCCGTTTCAGGCACTAATAAAAAATACCCAGAGGTCGGATTAGGGGAAGTCGGCACAAAAACATGAACCAATGGTTCCGGCGCTAAACATTGAATTTCTTCCCGGGTCTCCCCCGTCACAAACGCCAGACAATAATTCCCATTTTTGGGAAACTGGATCATCACCACTTTGTCATATTTTTCTCGTTGTTTAAAGGATAGGATATCCATCATGGATTTCAATGTGGCATAAATACCTCGCACAATGGGTACTCGATCCAAAAACTCCTCCCAGCGGCTCACCAGCCGTCTCCCAAAAAAATTCGTCGCCAGAACACCCGCCAACAGGATCAGGAGCACCAGAGCCAGGATCCCGAGGCCTGGGAAGTAATAATCAGGAAGGACCAAATCGGATAAGGCAGTCCCGAGAATGCTATCCACCGTGACAAACAGGGTTTTTAAAATGAGAATGGTTCCCCAGATAGGTGTGATAACCAGCAGACCCGTGAGGAAGTACCGTTTAAGAGAAGCGCGAAGGGTATTCATTGAAAATGGCGAGCCTTAATCCTCAAAAAAAGGGTACCACAAAAAAAATGGGCAGAAAGATACCTTAGGCATCTTACAATTCCAACATGGCACCGGCAAGACTTTTCTTTCAAATTTCAATGACTTAGACTATGGGCGAAGAGGGACGTTTTTGATGGAACTCACCGACCAAGGGACAAAAAAACAGCGACCGTTAAGCGGAATGTTTATCACCTTCGAAGGCACGGAAGGTTCCGGGAAAACAACCCAATGTCGACGACTCGCTCGGTCACTGCGGGCCCAGGGCTACCAAGTCCTCGAAACCCGTGAGCCTGGTGGAACACCTCTGGCTGAAACCATTCGTAAATTGTTGCTGACTTCATCTAAACCCAAAGACCACAGGGAATCCATCACACCCTCCTGTGAATCCATGTTAATTTTCGTCGCTCGGTCCCAACATGTCACACATGTTATTCAACCAGCATTGGCGAAGGGGATTATTGTACTCTGTGATCGGTTTTTTGACTCTACCCTGGCCTATCAGGGGTATGCTCGTGGTCTTGATAAGACATTTCTCAAGGAGGCCCAGCGGTTTATTACAAATGGACTTCAGCCACATCTTACATTTTTCCTTGATCTCCCGATTCAAGATGGGTTAGCGCGACGAAAACGGTCAAAGGAACAAAACCGCCTGGATCACGAATCACTCAGCTTTCATCAACGGGTCCGTCGGGGATTTTTGGCCTTGGCAAAAGAGCATCCCAAACGGATTAAAACAATTGAGGCTCGACAATCGCCTCATGCTCTGTCCGACCAAATTGAAT
>JBFJON010000081.1:0-6347 GCA_041617575.1 Nitrospirales bacterium
ATGTGGGAAACTTGGATCTAATTGTTTGCGGATTGTTTTGAGATCGAAGCTTTAAGGTTATTGAAGTCTGTTATACAAGATTTGGACCAAGTGTGGAAAGTCTGAATTTTCATAAATTTGCATCATTCTATCGGCGCAAGATAGTCTCATCTTTACCACACATTCTTTTGTAGCTTATGAGACAATCATTCGATTGTCCAATTCTTAACGTGGGTATGCATAGCCATGTCTCAGCCATTTTCCAGAATTAGCGGAACCGGTTCAGCTCTTCCTGCTCGACGGGTTGAAAATCAGGAAGTGGCCAGTTTTTTGCGAAAGGACCCCTCCTACATTTTTCGGGTGTCGGGGATTCGGACGCGTTACTGGGCCGAATCGCAAGAAGATTGTTCTTTATTAGCTGAAAAGGCTTCTCGTCAAGCGTTAGATCGGGCAGAATTAACTCCCAATGACCTTGACGCGATCATTGTCTCCACCACCTCACCGGATATGATGTTTCCTTCTACCGCCTGTTTACTCCAAGCTCGCTTAGGAATTTCAGGGATCCCTGCATTTGACTGTTCGGCCTCCTGTTCGGGATTTCTCTATGGGCTGTCGATGGCAGATTGTTTTCTTCGGGTAGGGCAATTCAAGCGATGTTTAATCGTGGCTTCCGAAGTAAAATCACGCACTTTGGATCGTACTGATCTCAGCACGGCCATCTTATTTGGAGATGGGGCAGGTGCCGCCATTCTGGAACGATCAACCAACCCTGATAAGGGTATCGTGAGCATTCGGCTCAATGCCGATGGGCAATATCATGATTTAGTCAAGGTTGCCGGTGGCGGCTCTCGTCAGCCGTTATCTCAAGCTGTTTTGGACAATCGGTTGCATACCCTACGAATTCAAGGGTCGAAGTTATTTCGGATTGCCATCCGACAATTACGCCAAGCCATAGGCGAGCATATGGAAGAAGAAAAGTGGGAGATGTCTGATTTGGATCAGGTTATCTTTCATCAAGCCAATGCTCGAATGATCACACATTTGTGCCGAACTCTTAAGATTTCCTCTGACCGATGTACGGCCATCATGGAAGACGTGGGAAATACCTCCTCGGCATCATTGCCAATGGCCATTGATTTTGCCAATCGACATCGGCGTTTGAGGGATGGGAGTCAAATTCTGCTCGCTGCTTTTGGGGGCGGGTTGACCTGGGGAACGGCCTTGGTTCGATGGGGTTGAATATTGGTGAATGGGTTTTGATCTATTAAATATAGCGGAAATCGCATCAGTAATATGGTATTCAGATTTGAGAGTTTGAATGATAGCTTGCCCTTTCATGTCATGCTAAAATGTTTTTTCAACGACATTAATTAGGGAAGGAGTGTGCCTTGAAAATATATTTAGCCAATCCGAGAGGTTTTTGTGCCGGCGTAGACCGGGCCATAGAAATCGTCGATTTATCCCTGATAACCTACGGTGCACCCATTTATGTCCGGCACGAAATTGTGCATAGCCGGCATGTCGTGGAATCTCTTCGGGGAAAAGGTGCAATCTTTGTTGAAGAACTGAATGAGGTTCCAGATGGAGCTATTGTCATCTTCAGTGCCCATGGGGTGGCCAAAGCCGTTTGGGAAGAATCCAAGCGACGGAATCTCAAGGTCATTGATGCGACGTGTCCCTTGGTGATTAAAGTCCATAATGAGGTCAATCGGGATTATTCCAATACGTATGAGTTGATCCTCATTGGTCATGCGGGGCATCCAGAGGTGGTGGGGACGCTTGGGCAAGTGCCGGATAAGTTTCATTTAGTATCTTCTGTGGACGATGTGAAAACATTGGTCGTGGAAAATCCTCTACATTTATCGTACGTGACCCAAACGACATTGAGTGTGGATGAATGCCGGGATATTGTTGAAGCGCTCCATCAGCGATTTCCTGGTATTAAAGGCCCCCACCAAGAAGATATTTGTTATGCCACGCAAAACCGCCAAAATGCGGTCAAAGAATTGTCCCGCTTTGTTGATGTGATTCTCGTGATTGGGTCTCCAAATAGTTCCAATTCCAATCGATTACGGGAATTGGGTGAGCGATGTGGTATCACCTCCTATTTGATCGATTCCTATCAAGACATTCAACTTACGTGGCTGGAAGGGGTGAATGCTGTAGGTATTGCGGCTGGAGCCTCAGCCCCTGAAGTGCTCGTTTCTCAAGTCATTGAATTCTTGAAACAGCAAGGAGCTGAAGGTGTTGAGGAATTGACCGTCGTCGAAGAAGATGTCGAATTCCTTCTTCCGAAGGAATTGTTAATGGCCAACAGGTCAAAATAATTTTTGTTGAGGTGTCTTTTCTTCATCGCAGGTTGTAGGACCCGTCTTCTTGAGTTTTTCCTTCCGTATCTTTCAGGAAAGCGAATATTCCAATTGCTGGGTGGTGGCTAGGGCCTAGATATGGGATAGTACCTCATAGCTACCCACAGTATTTTGTGGATTTCTTTGATTTTCACGGCTTCTTATGTTAGAGACTTAGTGTTTTACCAGTAAGAATTAAGAATCGAGCAATTACTCACGTCCTGGAGGGAGTATGAATCTACGTACCCTTGTGGTGAACGGGTTTAAGTCCTTTGCGGAAACCAAGATAGATTTCCCTGATGGCATCACGGCAGTGGTTGGGCCGAATGGCACCGGCAAGAGTAATATTGTCGACGCCATTTTATGGGCAATGGGTGAGCAAAGTGTGAAGAGCCTGCGAAGCGAGCGAATGGAAGATGTCATTTTTAATGGGACAGAACAGCGCAAACCAATGGGCATGGTTGAAGCCTCACTCATTTTTTCTGATGTCACTCCTCAAGAATTGGAGCCGGTTTCCGCATTAGTCGAAGGGCTGGAGCAAATGACGGATGTCATGATCACCCGTCGTCTCTACCGTGATGGGGACAGTGAGTATTATTTTAATAAGATCTCTTGCCGTCTTAAAGATATTCGTGGGTTTCTGTGGAATGCCCGAGCTGGCACGCGAGGGCAGTCTGTTATCGAACAGGGCAATATTGAACAGTTATTGAGTGCCTCACCGCAGGAACGCCGGGAGTTTATTGAGGGAACGGCGGGCATCATTCGCTATAAAAAGCAAAAAGCTGAGGCGTTACGAAAATTACAGGGTACTGAAAATAATCTTTTGCGGGTTCGAGACATTTTGGGAGAAGTTCATCAACAACTTCGTATTCTTACTCGACAGGCAAAACAGGCAGAGGAATACCAATCCTTGCTCCAGGAAGCACGGGATCTTGAAGTGGGGTTGTTGACAGGGGATTTTCGGCGGTTTTTTCAAGAACACCGTAAGGTTGAGCAGGAAATGCAGGATTCTGAAAATCGTGAGACCGCCTCAGTGGCAGAAGAAGCCCGTCTTGTGGCTGAACGGCAACAGTCCCAGTTTGAATTGTCGGCCATGAACGAATCTCTGAAGCAGGCCCAGGATGAATTTCGAGAGATTGAACAACGCATGTCTCAAGCATTTACCGAAATTCAGATCGAACGCAATCGGTTAGAGCAATATGAGCAACAACATGAGCAGATCATGGAGGAACGAACGCGGCTTCAGGAAGAGGGGCAAAAGGTCGTGGATATGGTGGAAGCCCTTCGAGTGCGGTTGGAGCAGACGCGCTGTGAAATTGAAATTCTTGCGACGTCCATGAGTGAAGGGGAAGAGAGCATGGCTGTTGTGGCCGCTCGTCGTCGAGCCATACAGGAGAAGGTGGATCAAGGGCGCGAAGCTATTTTGGCCGTAGCGGTGGAAAAGACCAATGTGGAGAATCGCATTCGAAGTCTTGGAGAAGGAAAGAGTGCGACTGGCCGTCGAGTGGAACGTCTACTAGTCGAACTTACAGAATCCCAGAACCATCAAACGACATTGCAAAGTGAGCAACAATCGCTTCAAGAGCAACGGTCCACCCTGGAAGGCCAATTAGGAGAATTACGAGCGCATCAAGAGCAATTAGAGGTCAGTTTGCAAAGCCATCGTGAAACTCGAGAAGAGCTTGATAACAAGATCTTGGAAATCCAAACCCAGACCGCTGGAACAGAATCAGAACTCAGGGCCCTTCAAAGCATCTTTCGTGAGGAATTAGGATATGGTCACGACGGAGAAGGTGCTGACGCGTCTATTCGAGAACAGTGTTCGTCGATTCAGGCCGCGCTAGCGGAACGTATGGAGGTTGAAGAAGATGTTGAGCAAGCTGTGGAGGCGGCTCTTGGTGAACATCTCCAGGCCTGGATTGTCCATTCACCTCAAGAAGCCCAAGAATCCATTGCCCAATTTCAACAACATCATTTAGGTAAGGGCTGTTTTCTACCGTTACAAGGTCCTCGCCAACGTTCTGCTTCTGTTCTTCACTGGTGGGCCTCATTGGAACAGGATCCTGTGGTGAAGGGGTTGGCACGAAACTTTGTGCAAGCTCCTACTGATTTGAGATCCATTGTGGACGGCTTATTGCAAAATACCGTCATTGTCGAATCCTTAGCAGACGCGTTGGACTTAATGAAGAAGCATGAGTGGTTTCAAGGGAATGGGCCATGTTTAGTGACGTTAAGCGGAGAGATGGTGTCTTCTCTCGGAGTGATAAGCGGAGGATCAAGCAGAGAAACGGGCGGTCTGTTACGTCGACGAAGAGAGATTTTGACATTAGAGGAAAATCTTCAAGCCCTCCAGGGTGAATTCGAGAAGATACAAGAGATTCGCAAAGCTCTGTGTCAGGATATTGAAGCGGTATCGACTCAATTTGAAGTTGCCATTTCTGCTATTCGTGAAAAAGAGCTGCATCTTTTTTCCGTTCAAAAAGAGGAGATGGCCAAAGGACATGCTCTACCTGATCTACTGCGTCGTTTGGAGATCCTTCAACAAGAACGCGTGATGGAAGAAACTGAGTTAGGACGAATGCAGGCCGAAGAAGTGGACGCGAGAAATCAACTTGAGAATCTTGAGCATCGTCGAACGAAAGAAGATTCCATGCTTGGCCAGGCACAAGATTCTCTTCATGAGTTAGATCAAGAACAAGAAGACTTAACCCTTCGCCTCAATGATATCAAGATGAATTATCACACATTGAATGCGCAATGTGGCCATGAACAGAGTAATCGAGAAAGATTAGAGCGCGAAGAGGAAAATCGAAAAATTCGTATTCAAGAAATTGACCAGCAATTGGAGCAGCTCTTTTTACAAAGTCGGACAAGCCAAGAGTCACGCCTAAAGAATGAAGAATTGATTGAATCGTTAAGTGGTCAAAAAGAATCGAAGGGTGAACAATTACGGGATCTTCAGAACCGGCATGCCGAATTTCTGGAAGAGGTCAAGCGCTTGGATTCGTTGATCGGGCAGGCTCGAGAGGGACTTGCACAGATTTTCAAAACACGGGGCCCCATTGAAGGACGTTTGGCTGAAGTGCGTACAAAACTTCAGGCAGTGGAAGAAACCCTGACCGTGACGTATGAAATTTCCACTGATGACCTGAAGGTTTTTCAGGTTCAGGATGTGGAGGAGAATGACGGACAGGATTTGAGGGAAGACGCCGAGGTCCCTGAGCAATGGCGAGAGCAGTTGCAACGTATTCGTAAAAAACTTGAAAGAATCGGTCCAATTAATTTGGCAGCAATTGATGAACATGCGCAATTAGAGGAACGCTATCAATTTTTGTTGGCACAGGAGGAAGATTTGGCTGGGTCGATTCAATCACTTCAAGAAATAATTCAACGTTTGAATCAGACCACCAATAAATTGTTTGCTGAAACGTTCAAAGAGTTGCAAGTGAAATTCAATGAAGTGTTTTCCGCTCTATTCGCCGGGGGACGAGCGGAACTAGTTTTGGTTGACGAATCCGTGAATGCCTCAGAGGATCCTGAGTCCGCAGACGCCTCACAAGATTCTCATGATGGGAAAGAATCTCAAGCATTCAAGCAAGAACCAGGGGTTGAAATTGTGGCCCAACCGCCTGGCAAACGCTTAAAAAGTCTTAGCATGCTCTCTGGTGGGGAAAAAACGATGACGGTCCTGGCCTTATTATTTGCGAGTTTTTTGATACGCCCGTCCCCGTTTTGTGTGTTGGATGAAGTTGATGCCCCCTTGGATGAAACCAATGTGGTACGGTTCGGACAATTTTTGCGGCAAATGGCTAATCGCTCTCAATTTATTGTGATTACTCACAATAAGCGAACGATGGAGATTGCTAACTCCTTGTTTGGGGTAACGATGGAGGAGCCTGGTGTCTCCAAGTTAATCTCGGTTCGTCTGCATGACTTACAAGAGGTGGGATAAAAAATTTGAGGGAGCAAGGTGCTTGCTCGCTAATGCACCAATTACGAAGAAAAGAAAAAGCCCCTTTC
>JBFJON010000082.1:0-6347 GCA_041617575.1 Nitrospirales bacterium
CCAAATGTTAGCCACGGGTAGTGAGGATCGAACGATTCGTTTATGGAATCCTCAAACCGGGGAATCACTTCGATTGCTTTTTACCCGATATGATCATGCCGTCACAAGTCTTTCCTTTTCTCCTGATGGCTTAATGCTTGCCCGTGCCGGGCAAAACAAAGATATCAAAATTTGGGAAGTCACCACAGGCACCGAACTCATGTCTCTGCTGGGGAAAGATCAATTCGACCATAATTGGAGTGTCTGTACGGCCTTCTCTCCAGATGGCCTCCATC
Source organism: Nitrospirales bacterium (assembly GCA_041617575.1). Lineage (GTDB taxonomy): Bacteria > Nitrospirota > Nitrospiria > Nitrospirales > UBA8639 > Nitrospira_E. Next base: position 276 of record JBFJON010000082.1, read on the forward strand.
TCGTTGCCGGCAGTGATATCGGAAAACTCAAGTTATACGAAGTACTACCCAGCGGAGAAGAAAAAATCGTGCATGAGGGCCATTGGCGAGATGAAGTTGACGACGAAGAGACTGAGAATCGGGGATTCTATGTGGATGACGCTGGGTACTTTCAAAAACCCATGCAGTATTGGATTGGGGCCCTGACCTTTACCCCGGATGGCTTGACGATGATTTCCGGCAGTCGAGATTGCACGATTAAATTTTGGGATATGCCCAATCTGGAAGAACGACGCACATTAAAAGGACATTCCGAATGGGTCAGAAATCTTATCGTCAGTCAGGATGGAAAGGTTCTGATCAGTGCCAGCGATGATGGTACGGTAAAAATGTGGGATATCGAAAATGGCCGCCAATTTCGGACCATCAAATCACATAAGGGTCCCGTGCGAGGGATTGCCCTCTCCACCGATGGGAAATACCTGGCCACCGCTGGAAATGACCGGGTTATCACACTATGGGAAGGAGGCGAGTAAATACGGGCATTCGAGGAAAACTTCTTTTCAGATCCGCTTACTCCTCATGAGCATCGTCTCTATCCGAACCCGCACCTTCTCCAGACCGAACAATGTCATAGCGCTTACATTTTTCCCATAGGCCCTTTCGAGACAAGCCCAACACCTGAGCGGCAGTCGTTCGACTCCATCCAGTTCGCTGGAGAATTTCGAGAATGTGGGTTCGCTCAAATTGCTCTCGAGCCATGGCTAAAGTCTCCAACGTCCCACTTTTAACACTATTTTTTCGATCCTGCTCTCTGCAAAACCCACAATCCTTTTGCGGCTCCCCCCCAGAATAGGGGCACCGGCTTTGCCCACACAGATCTACCACTTGAATTTCTTGAGACTGTTGTGCAAGCGCAACTGCCCGCTCGATGGTATTTTCTAATTCCCGTACATTTCCAGGAAACCCATACCGAAACAGAACCTCACGAGCCTGACGAGACAACGTCTGGATTTTTTGTTGATTTCTGGTTGCCATCGTTTGTAAAAAATGCTGCGCAAGAGTCAAAATATCCTCACGCCGTTCCCGAAGCGGTGGAAGCTGAACCGGTACGACATTCAAGCGGTAATAAAGGTCTTCACGAAATCGTCCCTGTTCGACTTCTTTCTTAAGGTCCTTTTGGGTGGCACAGACCAGCCGCACATCGACTTCAATGGTCTCATTCCCTCCGACCCTTTCGAACTGACGTTCCTGTAATACCCGCAGCAATTTAATCTGGACAACCCGTGAAATTTCTCCAATTTCATCCAAAAATAATGTCCCCAGGTGCGCTAATTCAAATCGTCCACGGCGCTGTCGAAGGGCCCCGGTAAACGCCCCTTTTTCATGACCGAATAATTCGGCTTCCAAGAGCGTTTCGGGAAGGGCGGCGCAACTGACTTTGATGAGAGCATGCTGGTGTCTGGCGCTATTCGCATGGATAGCATTCGCAACCAATTCTTTTCCTGTCCCACTTTCCCCCACGATTAACACCGTTGAATCGGTGTTGGAGACAAGCTTGATCTTCTCCAACACCTGACGCATTCGTTCGTTTTTTCCGACGATCCCTTGAAAACTAAATTTATGCTCTAATTCTTCCCGTAACACACGGTTTTCTTCACGTAGAGCAACCATCCCACAGACACGTTGCACACTCAGTAATAATTCATCCATTGAAAAGGGTTTCGTTATATAATCGTATGCCCCACCTTTCATGGCATGAACAGCCGTATCGACCGAACCATGGGCGGTAATCACAATCACTTCGGTATTGGGCCATTGCTCTTTGCATTTTGAGACAATTTGGAGCCCATCCACTCCAGGCAATCGCAAATCGGTAATGACCAAATTAAATTCAGAGGCCTGCAATCGCTCCAATCCTTCGGAACCCGTACTGGCTTCCTGGACCTCATAACCGACCGCCGTGAGCGCATCCACCATGGACACCCGCATTAACGGCTCATCATCAATGATTAGGATCGAACCTCGATTCATGAACCCACCTTTACCATTGAGGGCATACGAGACCGGACGAATGGCAAGCGAACCGTAAAACGCGTACCTTTCCCCTCCTCACTCTCTACCAACATTTCCCCCCCATGCCGTTGCACGATTCCTAAACTCACCGACAATCCCAACCCCGTCCCCTCCCCTGTACCTTTTGTCGTAAAAAAAGGATCAAAAATATGTGGACGCACCTTTGAGGCTATGCCACAACCATTATCTTCGACAACAATTTCACAGACCTCCTCATGCTTTCTTGTCTCAAGACGCACGTGCCCTCCTTTTTGAAGCGACTGCACCGCATTCAACACGAGATTCATGATCACCTGTTCAATCATTGCCCCATCAACCAGTAACGAAGGGAGCGTCTCATCGTAATTTTTCTTCAGGTCAGCATGCCGTTCAACAAAAACATGTTCTGTTAAGACCACAACACGATCCAGAATGTCATGAAGATCAGCCAATGCCAGTTCTAGCTCACGTTGCTGAGAAAAATCCAATAGCTGCCGCACAATGCGTTGCACCCTCTGCAGGCCATCTTCCATAAAATGCAGGTATTCCTGGGAGCGCTCGGGCGTCAAAGTGCCCTTTCGAATATTGTATAGGCAATTCAAAATTCCACCTAAGGGATTATTAATTTCATGGGCCACACCAGCGGCCAATTGGCCAATCGAAGCCAGGCGCTCAGAATGTTGAACCTGCTGCTCCAACTGCTTGCGTTCGGTAATGTCCCGAGCGATGCCTAAGACACCCTGTTGCTCCCCTGCATCATTCAAAAGTGGAGCGACACTCACAAGCACAGACCGCAATTCTCCATGCCCGCTCATAATCTCCACTTCATAGACTTGTTTCTCACCCATATCCAAGGTTTCCTGTAAATACCGACTTCGAAACCGTTTAGACAGGAGAGACAAATATGGCTTACCGATCAAATCCTCTTTTCGATACCCCCAGGCTTCAACTTTGCCATTCAAGTACGTGAACCGCAGGTCCACATCTAAGGTATAAATGACGTCATTAGCATTTTCCAATAAACTCTCTATATAGGCCTTGGCCTGCTCGATCTCTCGTGTCCTTTCAACAACCTTTTCTTCCAAGGCTTCGTTATATCGCTGGAGAGTGACTTCCAGCTTTTTATGTTCGGTAATATCCCGTAACTGCACCATGATGGATGATCGGGGCCCCATGTCGATTCGAACAAGATCCATCTCCATAGACTTTATGGTGCCATGCCGATCCACTGTTTCAATTTCTGTGGTCGGAACCGTTGGTTCGCCTTGACTCACCCGTTCTAATAAATTTTGGCTCGTCACTTGGAAATCTGGCGATACCAACCTTACAAAAGATTCACCCGCCAAATCTGAGGAGGCATATCCCAATATATCACGTGCTCGAGCATTACCATCGACGACCTGCCCATCAAGATCCACCACAAAGATAGAATCCGCCGCTAAATTAAACAAGGCTTTATAACCCGCCTCCGAATCTGACAACTGTTGCGTCCGCTCTGTGACTAAATCCTCCAGTTGATTGGTGTAACGGGCAACTTCCCCTTGCAAAGCTTTTCTATCTGTAATATCCCTCACAAACCCTCGGGAAAACACGATGCTCTTCGTTTCAGGATCCACTAAGGTCGTGGAATGGATTTCCACCTCTATCACTTTTTGAGCTTGTGTCCGAAAAACTGTTTCGATAGTACGGGCGCCATCCAATGCCAACCCCTGTACATAGGCTCTCACGGTCGCCTGGTGTTCTGTTGGAACAATATCCCATAAGGACATCGTAAGCATGTCGGAAAGTGAATACCCCAGTTTTTGTAGTTCTGTTCTATTCACATGCACAAACTGGCCGGAAGGATCTAATTGATGAATCATTTCCGGAGCATTTTCAATCAGGTCTCGATATTTTTCCTCCAATCGCCCGATTTCTTCAACTTTTTGGTTCAACTGAGAAAACGAGCGTTGGAGATTTCCCGCCATGCCATTAAATGTTTCTGCCAAACGTTCAATTTCATCCCCGGTACGAATATCAATAGGTTCGACCAAATTTCCGCTCCCGAATTGCTCTACCCCTTCTGATAGCGCCTGGATGGGCTTGACGATGCGACCAGCAACTAATATTCCCGCTCCCCACAAAATGACAAATACCGCCACGCCATAGGACAAGACCTTAATCAATAATTGATCCAAAGGCGCATAGGTTTCTGACGGATCTTGACTAGCTAACATTTGCCATGATTTACCACCAAAGCTTTGAGAAGCCAACGGAACCCCCAAATGCAATTGCGCATATCCCACGATCGCATGCTGGGCGCCATGAGAATCAGGGTCAGCCACTAACCATCCGGCGAGATTTTGCTGAAAAGCCCCCACCATACTCGCAGAAATGGAATGTTCTTCTAGCGAGAGCGTCGGACAAAGAAGAGGTATCCCATCTGTCGTCACAAGCATGGCATGACCAGTTTTCCCAGCCGCCACTTCGGAAATTGAACGAAACAACGAATCGCGTCGCAAAAGTATACTAACCGCTCCAACCATATTCCGGCGATCATCATCCCAAATGGGAACAGCCACATTTAGCACGTGAGTCCCAAATCCCGGATCAAAGGACAAATCGCTCACAAACGCCTGCGTCTCTCGCTGCTGCATAACCGCTTTCCACCAAAGACTCTTTCCATGAAAAAATCCTACCTGAGGGAAAGAACTCAACACCAACGCTCCTTCATTATCCACAACCACAATCGCCAGATAATCCGACTTTCGAATGGCATGCCATTGAGTCAGATAATCCGTCGCATATTTATTAATAAACACAGGAAACTCATTCTGACTGGATTGATTTCGCCAACTGTCTTGCCATTCCTGAATGAGAGCCTGAATTTCTTCGGCATTTTTGTCTATATAGCTCCGATTCGAGTTAATGACCGCACTTCGAATAAACGGGATGGTCGCCAATTGCTGCGCTTCATTAATGCCTCGAATAATTTGGGTCTCGACTTTGCGCGCCACTTCTACGGCGATCCCCTTCATGGTGATCCCGGCAGCTTCTCGAAGTGCCCGTTTTTCTTCGAAATAGGTCAGTAGCAGAGAAAGTACGAGAGGCAGAAGACCAACCAGCACCATAGCTAGAATGGTCTTACCTTTTAACTGGAGGGGAAAACCAAAGCGTTTCACTTTGGTCACATCACAATACCCATAAAAATAGCAAACTCCCTAGTATGATTTACATTTTGGTAATCCTTTCTCCTGACTGTCAAGAAACAGAATGAGAGGATTTATTTGCCACGGCTTAACAATTTCCCTTCAGCGCCAGGCCACAGGAGGAGGAGTGGGCTAGCCACAAATATAGAAGAAGAGGTCCCAACCATCACGCCTAAGAGAAGCGCCAAGGAAAAATCATGGAGAACTTCACCGCCCCATAGGGTTAATGGCACCAGCACTAAGACGACGGTCAAAGTAGTAACTAAGGTTCGGCTTAGAACTTGATTGATCCCGTTGTTAATAATATCGGAGACCGTCTCACGCCGACGGCGTCGAAGATTTTCCCGAATCCTGTCGAATACAATCACCGTATCCGTCAAGGAATATCCAGCCAACGTGAGTAACGCCGTCACAACCAGCAAGGTAATCTCCTTATCTAACAGAAAATAAATCCCCAACACCACCAACACATCGTGAAACGTCGCAATAGCTGCTGCGACGCCAAAACGAAACTCAAAGCGAACCGCAACATAGAAAATAATCCCCACCAAGGAAAGCATGATAGCGATCAGGGCGTCTTCTTGAAGTTTTTTCCCAATGGTCGGTCCAATAGACGTACTGGAATCAACAACGAATCCATGATTCGGAAATTCTGATTGGAACACTTCAATAATCTGCTTGCTGATTTCGTCTTCAATCGTCGTTTCGGTTTTTACCCTAATAAGAATTTTCTGATCTTGAGGAAATTCTTGCAGCTCGGCTTCGCCCAAGCCGTGAGCCTGTAAGGCATTTCTGGCTTCCTCAATCCCCAATGTTTGGTCAAATTTGAGCTGAACTGCGGTTCCTCCAG
>JBFJON010000083.1:0-6310 GCA_041617575.1 Nitrospirales bacterium
CATTGTTCTTCTTCACAGGCAACTGTCCGTTCATTTAGGATAAGGGCCGAAAAAGACATTTCCCTTTTTTTCTTGCCCGAAGCTCAACTTAACCGCTAAGAAATTTACTAGTCCTTTGAATCATGAAGAGGTTTCCCTATTATGGAGTCAGCGGGGATACTCGTGGGATCTGTTTGTTGCTTCAGCTAGGGGGAGGGGAATTATTTTGTTCATTCGACCAATGAATTAATTGGGATCGTTGACGGAGAATTACGAATGAGCATTGACGGAAGCGCCAGATCCTTATGACCTAAGCGCATTAGAAGGTTCACATTCACGTATAAGATCAGAATGAAACATTCACCGAACACCAGTACAAATTTTAAGAAATCGTCCGTTTCTCTATTACATCAATTAGCCCGGCGTCATGGGATTCAACCCGTTTTTCGTGATGAGAGTGGCAACCGGCGAGTGGTGCCTGATGAAAGTCTACGAGACATCCTTCAGCTCATGGGTGTTACGGCCCAAACACCTCTACAAGTCAGGGAATCAGCTTTGACGTCGAAGGCAAATCAATGGACGAAACTTGTTGAAGAAACGTTCGTTATCTCTCAATCGAAACTTTCCTCAGGATGGAAACTGCAAATTCCCATAGAATCCGAGCCACTCTCTTCTATACACATCACTTGGACCATCCTGGGGGAAAACAAGTTTCGATCAACCCATCAGGCTAGAGGATCCTCTTGTACAATCCCTGCGCGCAAAAAAATCAAAGGGCGTGAATATCTGCGTGTCACACTTCCTTTTCCGCGGCATGTGCCACCTGGATATTATGCTCTACGATTGTCAGTCAATTCTCCCTCGTTCAGTGCAAAAGAAACCTCACGTGTCATCGTCACTCCAGACAAAGCATATTACCCGACCTCCTATAAAGCGGGTCGTGGCCTTTGGGGACTGACCCTTCAGCTCTATGGTGTACGGTCCGAAAGGAATTGGGGGGTCGGTGATTTTGGTGACCTCAAAGATTTGGTTTACTGGGCTGGAAAAGAATTAGGGGTGGCCATGGTGGGAGTCAATCCTCTCCATGCGTTGCTGCCCGGTGAAATCAGTCCGTATTCGCCTTCCAGCAGAATGTTTCATAATCCCTTGTATTTGGATATTGAACGAATCCCCGAATATCGCGAAAGCTCGGTCGTCCAGCGACGCGTCAAAAGCCAGGCGTTCCAAAAAACACTGGCCGCCCTTCGATCATACCCGACGGTCGATTATGATTCGGTGAAGGGCATCAAATTCAAAATTTTGGAGACTCTTTATCGTCTTTTTCTCAAAAACCATCTTGTTCCCCGGTCCCGCCGGGGAATGGCCTTTCTGCGGTTTATTAAACAGCAAGGTAGCAATCTCGAACATTTTGCCTGTTTTCAAGCGTTAGGGGAAATTTTTTCACGCACCCGTTCATCCAGGAAAAAGGTAAGCGGTTGGCAGGATTGGCCGAAAGAATTGAGAGACCCGCTCTCTCCTCAGGTGCAAACATTTTCCCACAAATATTTCACACGCATAAATTTTTTTCGTTACCTTGAATGGTTGTGCCACGACCAACTTGAGGAGGTGAGAAAAACCGCGCGGCGCATTCATATGCCCATCGGTTTATATCAAGATCTTGCCGTAGGGATTGATCCCAATGGGTATGAAGCGTGGGCCTTTCAAAATCAATTGGTGACACAGGCATCCATTGGGACGCCTCCAGAAATTTTTTCCCCAAAAGGACAAAATTGGAATTTGGTGCCGCTTTCCCCCGAACATCTCCATCAACAAGGCTATGAGGTCTTTATTAAAACATTTCAGTCCATGATGGCTGGGGGCGGGTTATTGCGTATTGATCATGCCATGGGACTCTTTCGATTGTTCTGGATTCCACGGGGAAAGCCACCCTCAGAAGGCGCCTACATTCATTATCCAGCCGAGGCGTTATTAGCCATCCTGGCATTGGAAAGCCAAAGGTCCCACACCACCATCGTTGGAGAAGATCTGGGAACGATCACCCCTCATATCAGAAAAACCCTCAGCCTCTCTGGTCTGTTGAGCTACCGGCTTTTATTTTTTGAAAAAACCAAAAATGGAAATTTTATTCCCCCACACCGGTATAAACAATCTGCGATGGTCGCCGTCTCGACGCATGATTTGCCGACATTGAAAGGATTTTGGGAAGGCCGGGATATACAATGGAAAACGCAATTGAACATGTATCCTGACCCAAATGCCGCCAGGAAAGAATGGAGTACACGCAATAAAGAAAAAGAAAAATTACTACAAGCCCTCCGCAAAGAGGGGCTTTTGACCGGTGCCCACTCTAGAGCGCAAAATTCCTTCCCCACTTTTGGCTCTGAGTTGCAGCAGGCCGTGTATGCCTATTTAGCCAGGACCCCAAGCTTTCTCTTAGCGGTATCCCTGGAAGATCTTCTCGGAGATACCGATACGCCAAACATCCCTGGGGTATCTTTTCATGACTATCCGGTCTGGAGTATGAAAGCCGGTCCACAAGGATCGTATTTTCACGAATGGCGTGCCTCCCCGGAGATTGCCAAGTTGGTGCGAGTCATCAACCGGGAACGAAGAGGAAGAATAATACGAAAAAGGACACCCGCGAAAACACCATTTCTTATTCAATGCAATTGATAACCCGTAAGAAATTTGCTGTTCCTTTAAATCGTGAAGAAATTGCTCAGTCATGGAGTAATCGGGGTTACTCGTGCAATCTATTTATCGACCCTCCCGGGAGGGAGTGGAATGATTTCGTCCATTCGACCAATGAATTGGTTACTGTCCTAGAGGGTAAACTACGAATGACTATTGGGAAAGAAGAACTTACCGCGGAACCGGGGGATGAAGTGTTCATCCCGAAAGGCGCGTGTCATTCGGTCAAAAATCTTCATTCTGCGACGACCAAATGGCTGTATGGGTATGATTGATAACCCACGGTCGAAAAAATACGGCATTTCAAAACACCTAATTTCATAATAAGTTTGTTAAGTGGATGGTCAAAGTACCCACCGCTAATTTGTGACGGTTGTGCTGAACAGACCACTTACTTTTTCTCAACTCTCTTCATTCCACGATGCGATTATCCGCCTTTCCGACTATACATGGTGGATCTGGTTTAGCATCGCTTGCTGCTTATCGGTAGGACTGCTACCCAATCCCATTTACTTTCTTCTCGCTATACTCATCTTCACCATCCAAGCCCGAAAGGGCCACGAATGCCGACGGTTTCGCCTGTTTGCATGTTGCCTAATACCTGGGTGACTCGTCCGACAATCCAAATCGTGTGATCAAGGAACTCTAATTCATCCGGGTCGGACACGATGGAAATCGCGACTTCCCCCCCCAAACATATACAGCATATTGAACTGCCCGGCCTCAAACCGAAATGACTTCTGGAAGGCAGGGTCAGTGAGTTGCATTCGAAGGGTCACAATATCGGTCGATTCTTGTTTTCGCTCCACGATCATGGCCGGCTGAATGAGATAGGAATTATGTGTCATTTTAAATTAGTTGGGGAGCTAGTGAGGTGGCTGAAAGAGGGCCTGGACTTCTTCGGTAAGGTCGATGCCCACGGGGCACCAGGTGATGCAGCGTCCGCACCCGACACATCCGGATGTGCCGAACTGATCGATCCACGAGGCGAGTTTGTGCGTGAGCCACATGCGATAGCGGTCTTTGGTTGTCGGGCGGAAATTTTTTCCATGAATATAGCCATGATCAGGTGTGAAGCAGGAATCCCACACCCGGGTATGTTTTGATTGTTGAAAGTCTAGGGAAGGAATTTCTTCAACACCGTGGCAGAAGCACGTGGGACACACCATGGTACAGTTGGTGCAAGATAAACAGCGTGCTGCCACTTCGTCCCATCTGGGATGATCATGGGCTTCATATAAAGCTTCTGGCAGTCTGGAATTAGGGAGGCTGCGGGTTTGACTTGCGGCACATGCCTCGATCCGCTCTTCATCCTGCATGATCCGTTCTTCTGAGGCTAAAGAACAGGTAAGTTGCTCCAAGATTTTCAGACCCTTCACACTTCCGGCTTCAATCAAAAAATCTTCATCAGCTTCCGTTAAGCTTAAATCGAATCCTTGCTGTGCTTTTGGGCCGGTTTCCATTGAGGCGCAAAAACAGCTTGGATGAGCTCTGGTGCAGTTGACTGCGATCAGAAACAGGTTTTCCCGTCGTTGTTGATAGTACGGATCGGGATAGGTGCCATCCATGAAGATTCGATCTTGAATAGCGAGGCCAGCGAGGTCGCAGGCCCGCACCCCTATGACCGCAGTGGGTTTAGTGTCTGGGTGAATTTCTTTAGCTGAAAATGTGTGGTCTTGACGATCCAAAACCAGCAGGGTTTCCCGTGGAGCAAAGGTCAGGGGTTTGAGTGATTCGGGGCCATGTACGATATTGAAATAACGGGAGCTGTGATCGGGCTCAAGGCGATAGTTTCCTGGTTCTTGCTGATCCTTCCACCCGATGGGCAAATCTTCTGGAGTGGCGATTTCTTTCCATTGAACAGCTCCCTGAGATAAGACTGGCCCTAAAACTTTATAGCCCAACTGCTTGAGTGCCTGAAGAAGTTGAAGGAAATCTTCTCGGCGAAACAATTGGGGGGTAGGGGCTTGAAAGGAATCTGAATCCATCGTCTTACTTGTTTCTATAATCCGATGTGTGCTCTGAGGATATTGTAATCGTATGCCCGTTGTCCCGTGCGCTGGAGGCCTAAATCATTTCGTTCCATTTGATGGATCAGTTCGGCGACCTCTGTCGTGTCATGATTCTCTCGGCAATATTGGCGTGGTGTTTTCCCCTTGAGTGCGGGCGACGGTTGTTCGGCCCAATCTAAGTAGACTTTTTCTAGAAACGTGGATAAGAGTTTGTTTTCTTCCTTGACTGAGACCGTGACGGGTGGAGCGACATAGGTATCAGCTAGCAAATCCACATATGGCAGCCAATGTGGTGGCGCGGTTAATGTCTCTCCTTTGAAATGAAGGGAAAATCCGAATGTGGCGGCCAGTTGATGCTTGAGGGAGTCCAATCGGCTTGGCGAATCTGTTTCTACCGTAAGTTGGGTTTGAGTGAGGACGAAGCGAGCCACTAAGTGTGCTGCCGATTGTTCGTTTGGCCCGTATAGAAGCCATACTTTTTTTGAGCGTGTTTGTCCATCCTGGGAACTTGGTTGTAAAGCGCGCAATTGTTCCCATTCGGTTAAAGCGTCAGCAAATTTCTGGAACTCGTGATGTTCATAGAGGGCAATAGCATAGAAGAAGGGCTCGCCGGTTTCATTCCAATACGTGACTTGAGCGTCGGCAGCAACCATCGCGCCACCGCGGATCCTCGCCAAACTCCAAATCAACAGATAGCCATATTGTTTAGTGAATTCGGGCCATTCGGCCAGCGCGAAATTTCCCGTGCCAAATTCAATTCCCCGGCGTAGATCATGAGTGAACGTCAACAGGGTTTGCGCCATTGTTAATGACAGAACGAGGGGAGGCCCAGGCAGGTAGTTACTTGAGGCACCACGTATGAGTCGGGTTAGGAGTACGCGACCTTTCTTCAGGGGTGTCGTTTCCATATACGGCACATCGAATTGTTGCTGATCCCCCAATGATTGAAGGTGCAAGTAGGGAGGTTGTTTCTCCTGATCTAACTCAACGACCTGCAATAGATCCATGTACGAATGTCGTACCGGATCAAGCCATATACGTTCCTCTTCCGGGACATGCTCAGTAATGGTGTCCCGGACCTGTTCAACGAGTGAAGGATGGCCATCCGTGGGAAAATAATCGGCATAGAGGTATCCTTCTGCAATTTCAATTTCTTCCGGCAACGGGGCCAAGTATTGTGCGGTTATCGGATCCAGATAGGGTTTTAAGACCAAACTCATCGCTGTCTCACGCTGCATTTGAAAGTCCAATAGATGCGATTGGGCTTTTAAGCGGACAAGAAGGTTTCGGATTCCTTCTTGGTCAACGGACACAGCAGAAGCACTCTGGTCAGTCATGCGTCTACGTCATTTCCTGAGGCGGCAGAGGCCGAAGCCGGGTTACTTTTAGCGGCTGGGTGATGTCCTCCCTCAAACTTTGGACTTTTGACGGTGAGGATGGGATACGGACTGTTCTGTAAGACTTTGCTCGTGGTGCTGCCTAAGAGCAGTCGAGACAGCCCTTTTCGACCATGCGTGCCCATGACCAGTAAGTCGGCTTGTTGGGTGGAACTGGTTTCCAAGATGGCTTCCACGGAATGCTTCTCCACTATCTCGTATTGTGCCGATAGCCCTTCATCTACGAGTAGC
>JBFJON010000084.1:0-6284 GCA_041617575.1 Nitrospirales bacterium
CATTCGTCTCCATCCGTTAGTCTGTGCAGCCTTTAATGCTGACTTTGATGGGGATCAAATGGCTGTGCATGTTCCGCTTTCAGTAGAAGCGCAAATTGAGTGTCGAGTATTGATGATGGCCGCCAATAATATCCTTTCGCCTGCTAATGGACGTCCGTTATCAGTTCCATCACAGGATATGGTTTTAGGCTGCTATTGGTTAACCAATGATCGTGATGGAGCCAAAGGGGAAGGGAAGATCTTCTCGTCAACCGAAGAAGTTCGTATTGCTTTTGACTCGCAGGAAGTGGATGAACAGGCCAGAATAAAAGTACGTATTGGTGATGAGTTGATTGAGACTACTGTCGGTCGTGTCCTTTTGTCGGAGATCTTGCCCCCTAATATGGCATTTTCGCATGTGAATCAATTGATGACTAAAAAGGAAATCACCAAATTGGTGGATCGCGTCTACCGATTGGTGGGGCTTCATGAAGTGGTGGCCATGTTGGACAAATTGAAGGATTTAGGATTCTCATATGCAACCAAAGCCGGAGTGTCAATTTGTATCGACAACATGCATATTCCTTCTCGAAAGGGCGAGTTGATCAACCGCGCACAAGCCGATGTGAGTCAAGTTCAAAGTCAGTATAGTGAGGGACTTATTACGAATGGTGAGCGGTATAACAAGGTCATTGATATATGGGCCCATGTGAGTGAACAGGTAGCCATCGAGATGATGAAGGAAATTAGCCAGGGTGGAGGTCGGGGTGCGACGGAAGGCCTGAATCCCATATTTATGATGGCTGACTCAGGAGCTCGGGGGAGTTCCCAGCAAATCCGACAGTTGGGGGGAATGCGTGGTTTGATGGCCAAGCCATCGGGGGAAATTATTGAAACGCCAATTACGGCCAATTTCCGAGAAGGACTGACCGTGTTGCAATATTTTATTTCCACCCACGGAGCACGAAAGGGCTTGGCGGATACCGCGTTGAAGACGGCCAATTCCGGATACTTAACCCGGCGCCTTGTGGATGCCGCGCAAGACGTTATCATCAGCGAGACAGACTGTTTTACCTCTGACGGCATTATTGTTTCCGCGTTGGTTGAAGGCGGAGAAGTCATTCAAGCCTTGGATGAGCGGATTCTGGGTCGGTTAACCGCGGAGGATGTGCACGATCCAGTTACTCAGGAAATTCTCGTGAAGGCTCATAAAGAATTGGATGAGGAGCTATCCCAAACGATTGTTGAGGCAGGAATTGATCACATCAAAATTCGTTCGGTGCTTACCTGTCAATCTCGCTGGGGGGTTTGCGCAAGTTGTTATGGAAGAGATTTGGCCCGTGGCCGGCTCGTAGAAAAAGGTGAGCCTGTTGGGGTGATTGCTGCTCAATCGATCGGGGAGCCTGGAACGCAGTTGACGATGCGAACCTTCCACATTGGCGGAACGGCCAGTAAGGTGGTTGCGCAGACAGTTCTAGAATCGAAGCATGCTGGCGTAGTTAAATATTTGAGTTTCGATGCGAAAAAGAATGCAGATTTTCATAATCCCAGCATGGCGATTAAAACGCAACAAGGTGATTGGGTGGTCATGGTCAGAAATGCCAAGATTGCCGTGTATGATGAAACTGGTCGTGAGCGTGAAAAGTACCCATTGGTCCATGGTGCTAAGGTCAAGGTGAAAGATGGCGGTAAAGTTGAAATTGGACAAAAGTTCGTGGAATGGGATCCCTACTCGCTGACTATTTTGACTGAAGTAGGAGGAAAGGTGGCGTTGGGGGATATTACCGAAGGCGTCACTATGAAGGATGAAGTCGATGAGGTCACCGGTTTATCGCGTCGTGTCGTGATTGAGCAAGCTGGAACTAATTTGCGTCCGCGACTTTCGATCAAGGATGAATCTGGAAAAACCGCAAAGCTAAACTCGGGGTCTCCCGCGCGTTATCTGCTTCCAGTTGGGGCTCATATCTTCGTTGAAAAAGGTGGGACGGTTTTTCCTGGAGATGTCTTGGCAAAAATTCCACGGGAAACCACAAAAACAAAAGACATTACCGGTGGGTTGCCTCGTGTGGCGGAATTATTTGAAGCAAGGAAGCCAAAAGAGCATGCTGTTGTCAGTGAGATTGATGGGGAGGTTTCGTTTGGGGGTTTTGTGAAGGGCCTTCGAAAGGTTACTGTAGATAATAAGATTGGTGACGTCAAAGAATACTTAATTCCACGGGGGCGTCATGTCAATGTCCATGAAGGAGACTGGGTTCGGGCTGGAGAGCCGTTGATGGATGGTTCTGCAAATCCACATGATATCCTCGCTGTCCTTGGCCCACGGGAGCTACAGAAGTATTTGGTTAACGAAGTGCAAGAAGTGTATCGTTTGCAGGGTGTCGTGATTAATGATAAGCACATTGAAGTGATCACCAGGCAAATGCTGAAAAAAGTCAGGGTCGAAGACGCTGGCGATACTTCGTTTTTGCCTGGAACACAAGTAAACAAATTTGTCTTTGATGACGAAAATGAACAGGTGCTGGCAGATGGTGGGAAGCCTGCCTTAGGTAAGCCTGTTTTGTTGGGCATCACCAAGGCCTCGCTGAGTACGGATAGCTTTATTTCTGGTGCATCCTTCCAAGAAACCACCAGAGTTTTAACGGAAGCAGCGATTAATGGCCGTACCGATGAACTCAGGGGGTTGAAGGAAAATGTAATTGTGGGCCGATTGATTCCTGCGGGGACGGGTTGGGGTGAGTATAGGGAAACATTTGTTCCAAAGCCGGTCAAAGAAGATGTCTTGTCCTCGGAAGAAGATGCTGGCCTCGAAAAGGTTCAATTATCAAGGAGCTAATCGGTTGTTCTGTATAAAGAAGAGTTCTTGGGATCTTGACAGTGATGAGACCAATCTATAAAATCGGTCGGTTACCCTCAAGAAATTTTAATTCAGTCGATACCTGGTATTTATTCGTGGTTTTGGAAACAATATGCCAACAGTTAATCAATTAATCCGAGTGGGTCGAAAGACCATTCAAGCTAAGAGTAAAAGTTCGGCATTAAAGAGTTGCCCACAGCGAAGAGGTGTCTGCCTTCGTGTCTATACCACAACGCCAAAAAAGCCAAATTCTGCTCTTCGGAAGGTGGCAAGGGTGCGTTTGACGACTGGTTTCGAAGTGACGGCGTATATTCCGGGAATGGGGCATAATCTTCAAGAGCACTCGATTGTTTTGGTCCGTGGCGGTCGGGTGAAAGATCTTCCTGGTGTTCGATATCACATGGTCCGTGGGGCCTTGGATGCTGTGGGTGTAGCAAACCGCAAGCAGGGTCGTTCGAAGTATGGAGCAAAGCGGCCCAAGTAATCCCCTTCTCCTTCTTTTTAGGCAAGTTTATTTATTAGTCCTATAACTCTGGGAGAGATTCTAAATGCCACGAAGGCCTTTAGTTCTTCGTCAAAAAGTTGTCCAGGATTCTCTTTATAAGGATCCGATTGTCGGAAGATTTTTGAATATTCTCTTGCGGGATGGAAAGAAGAGTACAGCTGAGCGTGTATGTTATGGGGCCTTTGATATCGTGAAGGCGAAGACTGGAGACGAGCCTCTTAAGATTTTTCATGCGGCTCTTGGTAATGTCAAGCCAATGGTTGAAGTCAAATCTCGAAGGGTTGGCGGAGCCTCCTATCAGGTTCCGGTGGAGATTCGTCCCGTCCGTCAGATTGCCTTGGCATTGCGTTGGATTAAGGAAAGTGCATTGTCGCGAAGTGGTAAAAGTATGCGAGAGAGGTTGGCGGCTGAATTAATGGATGCTGCCAGCAATAATGGATCCGCCGTAAAAAAGCGGGATGAAACTCATCGAATGGCTGAAGCGAATAGAGCTTTTGCTCATTATCGATGGTGATTTTGGACTTGTATGCTGCAGTGGACTTGTTTTAAGTAGGGAGCGTTTTTTTATATTGGGCTCCCGATGAACAAAGTCTCTTGCAGCATTGTTATGTGAGGAATTTGTGGTAACTGAAGTTCCCCTCAGTCGAACGAGAAATATCGGAATCATGGCCCACATTGATGCTGGGAAAACCACGACGACCGAACGTGTGCTGTATTATACGGGTGTCTCCTATAAAATTGGAGAGGTTCATGAGGGAGCGGCCACAATGGACTGGATGGAACAGGAGCGTGAGCGTGGCATTACCATTACCTCTGCTGCGACAACCTGTTCATGGAAAGATAATCGAATAAATATTATTGATACTCCTGGTCATGTGGACTTCACGATTGAAGTTGAGCGGTCCCTGCGGGTCTTGGATGGTGCAGTGGCTGTATTTGATTCTGTGCAGGGAGTGGAGCCCCAGTCTGAAACCGTTTGGCGGCAGGCAGATAAGTATGAGGTCCCGCGGATTGCGTTTATGAATAAAATGGATCGCGTTGGGGCGGATTTTTTCCCCGCTGTCCGGACTCTAGTTGACCGCTTGGGGGCAAATCCTGTCATCTTGCAACTGCCCTTGGGAAAAGAAGAGGGTTTCAGGGGGGTGATAGATTTACTCACCATGAAAGCGTTGGTTTTTGATGATGACACGCTGGGTGCTGCGTATGTGACGGAAGATATTCCTGAAGAAAATCTTGAGCAAGCTAAAGAGTATCGTGAAAAGCTGCTTGATGCCGTTGCGGAGTTTGATGAAGGTGTTATGGAGCGTTATTTGGGTGGTGAAACTCTTGAAGTCGATGAAATTAAGCGGGCCATTCGGTTGGGAACGATTGCATTAAAAGTTACGCCGGTGTTTTGCGGTTCAGCCTTTAAGAATAAAGGTGTTCAGCCCTTGTTGGACGGCGTGGTTGATTACCTGCCTTCCCCTGTTGATCTTCCGCCTGTTCGAGGTATTGACCCAGCCACCGAAAAGGAAATTACTCGAAAGCCAGAGGATAGTGAGCCGTTTGCGGCCCTGGCATTTAAAATCATGTCGGATCCATTTTCCGGTCAGTTGACTTATTTTAGAGTATATTCTGGCAGGCTCACTGCTGGGTCCTATGTCTACAATGTGGCTAAGGGGAAAAAAGAGCGAATCAGTCGTTTGTTGAAAATGCATGCCAATAAGCGTGAAGAAATTAATGAAGTTTCAGCCGGTGATATTGCAGCAGCAGTAGGTTTGAAGGATACGAGGACAGGGGATACGTTGTGTGATGAAAAGCATCCAATTTTGCTGGAAGTTATTAAGTTCCCAGAGCCGGTGATCTCTTTGGCTGTAGAGCCAAAGACCAAGCAAGATATGGACAAGTTGGGGTATTCTCTGGAAAAGCTTGCTCAGGAGGATCCTTCTTTTAAGGTGAAAACGGATGAGGAAACTGGCCAGACGATTATTTCTGGTATGGGTGAATTGCATCTGGAAATTATCGTGGACCGACTACTGCGTGAATTTAAGGTTCAGGCAAATGTCGGGAAGCCGCAAGTGGCTTATCGTGAAACTATTAGAGGAGCGGCTGAAGCTGAAGCGAAGTATATCAAGCAGACAGGTGGGCGTGGTCAGTATGGACATGTGTGGCTTCGTGTTGAGCCTGCTGAATCTGGTAAGGGCCTGGAGTTTATCAATAAAATTGTGGGTGGATCTGTACCAAGGGAATATATTGCCCCAGTAGAAAAAGGCGTCAGGGAGCGAATGGAGAGCGGTATCTTGGCGGGTTATCCGCTGAGAGACCTTCGGGTGACTTTATTTGACGGCTCTTTTCACGAAGTTGACTCCAGTGAGATGGCGTTTAAAATTGCCGGTTCCATGGCATTGGTAAGCGCCTGCCAGAAGGCGGACTTAGTCTTATTGGAGCCAGTTATGAAAGTCGAGGTTCTGGTTCCTCAGGATTTTATGGGTGACGTTATTGGGGATTTGAATGGCCGACGCGGAAAGATTCATGGAATGAAGGCCAGGGGTGGCTCTCAGGTGGTTGATGCAGCTGTCCCATTGAGTGAGATGTTTGGGTATTCAACCGATCTACGATCGAAGACTCAGGGGCGTGCGACATATAGTATGGAGTTTGAATCGTATGAGGTGGTTCCTAAGTTAATGGCGCAGGAGATCATCAAGAAGAATCAAGGGGAGTGAGGCCAATTTTTATAAACTGTTCTTT
The DNA here is from genome assembly GCA_041617575.1 of Nitrospirales bacterium. Taxonomy (GTDB): domain Bacteria; phylum Nitrospirota; class Nitrospiria; order Nitrospirales; family UBA8639; genus Nitrospira_E. The sequence continues at coordinate 6,066 of JBFJON010000084.1, forward strand.
TATGGCAAATAAGTGATTTGAGGAGGAAAGAGGATGGCGAAGGCGAAATTTGAGCGGAAGAAGCCGCATCTGAATGTGGGCACCATTGGGCATGTGGACCATGGCAAGACGACCTTGACCTCGGCGCTCACGAAGGTGATGGGGGATTTAGGGAAAGCGACGTTTGTCTCGTATGATGACGTGGCCAAGGCCAGTGAAAGCCAAGGGCGGCGGGATCCG
>JBFJON010000085.1:0-6269 GCA_041617575.1 Nitrospirales bacterium
AGAGTGCTTAAGAAATGTGAGCAGACATGCCCAGGCCACTCAGGTTGATGTGGGGCTGCTCCGAGAAGTCGGAGGGCTAAGACTGTCTATTAAAGATAACGGGAAGGGGTTTAAGGTTGAGGAGAAGCGAAAAGGCCAATATGGGTTAGGACTCATTGGCATGCAAGAACGTGTGCGAGTAGTTCAAGGCACCTGTGACGTGAAGTCTGTCCTTGGTCAAGGAACGCAAGTTACCGTCTGGGTGCCAATTCCAAAAGCAAGCTCATCCTAAATGCGAAAGAGTTTGGGGTTCACCCCCGTCTTACCCGATGTGGTAGATCCTGCCCCTGCTGCACGTGGCAGGGGCGGGTATCCCTCATCGTGAAAGACACAAGCCTGGATTCCCGCCTGCGCGTAGACGCGAAAATGACAGGGGAGAGACGGGAGTGACGCAAGAATGAGATTGACAACAGGGGGATTAACGATCCATGTGGAGCACTCATGAAGCGTACGCGAATTGTATTAGCCGATGACCATACACTGGTTCTCGAGGGACTCCATAAGATTCTGGAGAACGAGTATGACATAGTGGGCATGGCTGAAAATGGCCGAACCCTTCTGCAGGTGGCGCAGGAACAATATCCTGATGTCGTGGTGTTGGATATTTCCATGCCGCAACTCAATGGTCTTGATGCAGCTCGCCAGTTACATAAACTGTTGCCAACCTGTAAAATAATTTTTCTTACCATGCATGCTGATCCCACCTATGCGAAAGAGGCGTTTCAAGCCGGAGCCTCGGCATTCCTGCTCAAACGGTCGGCGGCCTCCGAATTGGTGCTGGCCATTCAGGCTGTGTTGAAAGAGCAGTTCTATTTAACTCCAGCGATCGCCAAGGATTTGCTATTGCCCATTTTTGGGGAGGCGAAACGGCCGTCAGAAAAAAAACAACACTTGACCACGCGCCAGCGAGAAGTGCTACAGCTGGTGGCAGAGGGCAAGGCGGTGAAAGATATTGCCAACATTCTCAATCTTTCTAGCAAGACGGTGGAGTTTCATAAGACAAAGATCATGCGGGAATTGAATTTGCGCTCTACGGTCGAGTTGACCAAATATGCGGTCGCCCATGGTATAGTTTCGTCCGAATGATGGTTATTTCGAGCCGAAGAAGTTGGAGAAATCTCTCTTTCTGCCAAAACCGCCAGAGATGACAGATGTAGGACCTGCGGGGAGACGGACGGGAACCTGCAGGAATGACGAAGGCAGCATGGTCCTAGAGAAGCCCCCCTACTAGGGATTGTTTCTTCTCCAACTAGGGATTTTTCTAGTGGTGGGTCATTCCTGAATTCTGTATCATGCCGAGCAAGTTTGGCGAACGATTGGTTTTGGTAATGCCTTCATTCACCCCCTCCTCACCTTCTATCAAAGGCAAAGTTGTTTTATGAATCGTATTCGCATACTGCTAGCGGATGATCACCCACTGGTTTTGGATGGGGTTGCGAAGATCTTAGAGGATGAATTCGATGTTGTGGGAAAAGTGGAAGATGGTCGAGCTCTGGTGTCTGCAGCCCAGCAGCTGAATCCAGATGTCATTGTCACCGATATGACCATGCCTTTGTTGCATGGTCTTGAAGCATGCCGGCAGCTCCGGCAACTGGCCATTGCATCGAAAGTCATCTTTCTCACCATGCATGCTGATGTCGCCTATGCCAAAGAGGCCTTCGAGGCAGGGGCTTCCGGGTATCTTCTGAAGCGCAGTGCCGCATCCGAACTGGTTGACGCCATTCATACGGTGATTCGAGGCCAAGCGTATCTCACTCCGCTTGTGTTTTTAGATGATCAGATGCCTCCTGAATATGCGTCACGAAACCAAGTGCCCCTTCTCAGGCAATTGACTTCTCGCCAAAGAGAAGTGTTGCAATTGATTGCCGAGGAGAAGTCCATCAAGGAAATCGCTGTGATCCTCTCCCTTTCCGTGAAAACCGTTGAGTTTCATAAAGCCAAACTTATGGAAACCCTAAACCTCCAGTCGAATGCCGATCTCACCAAGTTTGCTCTTTCACATGGCCTCGTAGAACAAGCCTCATTCCCGGTTGCTTCTTCTCCTGATTGAGGAGTTTTTTTTAAAAAAACTAGGGATTCACCTAGTTCTCCTCTTACTGCTCATTGTGTATTCTGGGGCATGCTCCTCCTTAACCCATTCAATCAATTTTTGAATTGATGCAAGAAATTCCATAAGGAGTTTAGACATGACACATCAAGATCCATCTTTCAAGCCGCCCAATTCTGGTACAGATTTGGAGACTCTTGGTCCTAGTACTCAACATGACCTGCGACAACAGATGACGGATGACTCGGGGGATACAAAACTTCTACCCTCCTTACTTGTCGTGGATGATGACCCATCAGTATTAGAGATGCTTCATGACGCCCTTGACCTCTGGGGTTTTGATGTGTTTCTGGCGAACAATGGCCGTGAAGGCTTGAATATCTTAGCCAGACAAAAAGTGGATGGTATTCTGCTGGATATGGATATGCCTGTGATGGACGGACTGACGATGTTGGATGAATTACGGTGGTTAGGGTATCCGATGCCCGTCGTGATTATGTCTGGTGGTGTGAAGGTCCTGAACCAGAGCCAACTCGTGAAGGAAGGTGCGCAAGGCTTTTTGAGTAAGCCGTTTTCCCTGTCGTTTCTTCGGGATGTGTGCGCTACGATTTTCGAAAATCAGGGCGTCGATAGTTGTTCTGCCGATCATTCGCATGTGGTCTGATCATGGGGCTCAAATTTCAGTGGGCGAATTACTGAGATAGACGGAAATCCTTGTTGAATGAGGGAAAAATCTTGAAGGAGCAATGTTTATGAATGCAGGAAAGGCTGGACGCGTAAATGGAATAATAAAGGAAACATTTAAACCTAAAAAGGGGATGGGCTGTGTTCATCAGCGTATGTTGGGTTATCATTACAATGAAAAATCCCAACCATCTGGAAATCTAGTGTGTCGAGAATGCGGCGCCGTGATTCCCGATCCTACGAAAGTTTTGGGGTAAAAGCCCCTGCCCTTTTTTTTGAGTTTTAGCACCTTTTCTCTCGCACCCCCTTCATAGCCTCCTGACCATTAAACATCATTCCCACTTTTCTTTCTGTCATTCCTGCTTTTCTTTCCGTCATTCTTGCGAAGGCGGGAATCCAGGCACACGTCTTTTTGAAGAGGGATACCATCCTACAACCGCGGGTATGACGGGAGCCAGATGAAACTGCCCCAAACCGCGGGGATGTAGCAACTGCCAACAAGGCCTTTATTTTCTTTTCCATTGCTTATACGTGCGTTGTGTCTCCTTCAAAATGTTCGCAATCCAGCCCCTCCAGGAAGCTTTTGGTTGTGTTTCGATCCGGGCACGTCTCAGACCCGCATAGCCCTTTATAGGCGTTGGTCATACGCCAATGGCGGCATTCACCGCAGACCCGGTCTAAATAGGCCTCGGCCACTAGGGAAGGGGTAGTCACTTACGCGTTACCCTGCACGACATTCTGCCATCCAAGCCCTGAACGCCGCACTCCTCGCACATGACCAGTTTGCCCCGCTGCATAACTGTATATTGCGACAGGGCGCAGAGGCCGAAGTGCCAGGAAGCCCGATGAGAATTTAGGTAAGAATGTGAATGACCTTCGTGTATGATGACCTGACTTCCACCATAACGCCTGGGTTAGTGGCGGCTACGCGCCATTGCTTCTCTTTCCGTCATTCCCAGTTCGCTCTCTGTCATTCCCGCGTCTGCGCGCCGTAGTGCTTTGACGCGCAGGCGGGAATCCAGAATCAATGAACTCAAAGATAGATTCCCGCCTACCACTGCGGGGATGACGAATGAGAGAAGATGGGTCCCCGTTTCCAACTACAGGAATGAGGAAGAGGATAAAAGCCTACATTCATTCAGTCTACCAAGACTCTTCGGACTGCACTTCTCGTTCAGCCGTTAACCAATCATCCAAATCCTGACCGTGGTGGCCGCCTCGGTGATGATGCAACTCGTAGGCCCTCTCCGCGATGCGGACCTGCATATCGTCGTTCACTGAAGGGCCATCCACCACCGGTTTCGCGATGGCCACTATTGTGGTTTTGGTCGCTTTCTGTCGAGCTGGCTTTTTGGTGTCCTTCTTTATCGAGACCACCTTACCTTGGCGTCTGGAGCGAGATGGACGCTGCGGTTCTTCCTGGTCATGAACTGATGCTGTGCGTTTTACCATTATCAAACTACCTCCACGGATGCATTGAGAAGTGAATTGGTGTTTGTCAGTATTTTCGAAGAAAATGCAGGTTTTTTCCCCAAAATCTCGAGCGATTCCCTAATCCGTTCCGGTCTTCCCCAATCGCTCCAGAGCACCTCTTCCAACTCAATGACGCCGAGGCGTTCGGGAATTTTTTGGAGGACTTCTGATGAGAAATTCATGTGAGGCATTTTTTGATATAACCGGTGAAGCGTTTGGCGTTCATGAACCGTATCAATGGTTTTTCCCAACCGTTCAAACCGTTCCATGATAGCGGGGATACATTGCCAACCCAGTCTCCAAAGTGTCTCCACTTTCGCCACGATCACGAAGGTATCCCAGAGTGCTCCATTTGCCATGGCTTCCAAGGCTTCGAGTTGGGTGGGTTTTTCAAGAAACGAAACCACCTGCCGAACACAAGAGCCTCCACTCCATCCCAGTATCCCGCTGGCATTTACCCAACCATAGTCTAATTCCAGATGGGTAGGGCGCACCCCTAGCAGGAGGACGTGATCTTGATGAAGGACATCAATAGCACGCGTGGCTCGCCGAACGGTCTCCACGAAACGATCCTCAGGAAACACGAAATGATCTGATGGGAAAATTACGATGGTAGCATTCGGATCCCACGCACGCACATAAGTCAGGGGAAGAAAAATCCCTGCAGCGGTATCGCAATTCTGTGGTTGAAGAATCATTTCTCCGGCTTGCTGCTTATTGAACGTCTCACGGGCATAGGGCAGATGATGCTCCGCCATAACCGTGACTTTTTGATGAGGTTTTCCCAACCGATCGGCCCGATCTAACGTATGCTGAAGCATGGATCGGCTCCCTACGAACGTACAATATTGTTTAGGCTTAGGACAGCCCAGCCATTCCTGAATGAAGGGACGGGTTCGTTCCCCTTCACCGCCGGCAAGAATTATGGACCACACTGCATTGGAATGAGATGGTCTCATGACATTCTGTTCCTTCCCTAGATCAGATATGTAAAAGGGGGAGATGATGGTAGGGGGAGATGATGGTCCATGGACAGACCTTATACAATACATGTGAGAAAATCGTAACTAGGAATTTCCCTAGGAATCCAGAAAAAAAATCCTAAGATGCTCTTATGATTGGTCAGGTGGATTCAGGCCTTTTCGCCCCTTGCACAGATTCAAACTCCACCATTAGGGTTGTTGGGGTGCGGTGGGGAGCCACTTAGATCTCACAGTGTCATCTCCTTGTCATCTCGTCTCCCAGCCCCGCGGTTTCAGGCAAGTATCTATCCGTTTCCCGTCATCCCCTCTGGTTTTGGCGGGGATCCATCTTCTGGGCTGGCAGATTTTCAGGCCTCGCTTGCCTTCACCCACTTCCAGGCCTCATCAAGTTGATCTGGCGCAAAGTATTGCACGGTTGTCTTGAGTAACGGATGAAACACTTTCGTCCCGCATTCCATCCAATAGCGATCACCGACCACTGCTACCCGGATAATCTCATGAAATTGATGAAGTTGACTGGTCAAGTCTTCCCATAACGCTTGGCTGTCCAGGCCTTCACATTCAGTCATATCGCAGAGCAATCTGAATAGGCCCACCTCATTTTTGAGCTGGTGCAAATAGGGGATCAATAGTTCATAATCGTTTTGCGTCAATTTCCCTTCGATCTTGATTCCGACATTCTCGTTTTCACTTTCGCTTAATACGTGATACATCTCATCCACTCCTCACTTCTGACAGCAATCAATAACAAAGTTTTTTAAGCGAAATTTATGCCACGAGGGTTGCGTACCATAATTCTTTTGGCTTGGTAGGACTTTCTGGGAAAAGAAGAAGAGTCAGATATAGAATATGCGGAAAAGGGCCCCATTCATAGTTTGGAGGCTTGTAGAGTAATGCGACAAAGATTTCGTCTTAACGGAATTATGAAGGGTGGGGCATTCGGTTTTTCAGGAGACTGTGATTGTCTTGGTTTTACCGGTTCCTCAGGCTTGCCTTTCCCTCATTCCCGCGTCTACGCGCAGGCGTGAAGGCGGGAATCCAGA
>JBFJON010000086.1:0-6260 GCA_041617575.1 Nitrospirales bacterium
ATTGGGTGTGTTTGGCGATTGGTCGCATCCCTATCTCACCATGGATCCTGCCTATGAGGCGGCGATTGTTCGAGAGTTTGGGAAGTTTGTAGAAAAGGGTCGTGTCTATAAGGGTTTGAAGCCGGTGTTGTGGTGTCCGGTGGATCAAACAGCTCTGGCTGAAGCCGAAGTTGAATATGAGGATCATCTCTCACCGTCGGTGTATGTGAAATTTCCGTTTACAGCATCGCCGCAAGTTCTTGGCTCTGACCAACGATTGGGTCTTCCAGAAGTGAAATCGCTTACTGCTGTTTCGGCCGTCATTTGGACGACCACTCCCTGGACTCTTCCGGCAAATCAAGCCGTTTGTCTGCATCCTGAGTTTGACTATGCCGTGCTTCAGGCTGGTGATGAAGCCTTTATTGTGGCGGTTGGATTGGAAGATGCTTTTGCCAAGGCCTGTAAAATTGAGAAATTTGAGATTTTAGGAAAGAAAAAAGGAAAAGATTTCGAAGGATGGACATGTCATCCTCCATTTTCGAAGAAAGAGGTTCCCATCCTCAATGGCGACTTTGTCACATTGGAGCAGGGGACGGGTTGTGTGCATATTGCCCCTGGGCATGGGATGGACGACTATCTCTTGGTCCTGAAATATAACAAATCGCCTTCTTTCGAAATGCTTCCAGATCGGAAGCCATTAGATATCCTGGTGCCGGTCAATAATGCAGGACGGTTTACGGATGAATTTCCTGAGTTTGCAGGGCAACCCGTTTTGGAAGCGAATCCTGGGATTGTGGAAGTCTTAAAAATCAAAGGGTTGTTAGTTGGTGAAAAGAAGCTTGAACATTCTTATCCGCATTGTTGGCGCTGTAAGCAACCGGTGATCTTTCGGGCTACCCACCAGTGGTTTGTGTCCATGGAGGAAGGCGATCTCCGGCAAAAAGCTCTCAAGGAAATTGATCAGGTGCAATGGATTCCAGAGCGGGGGCGTGATCGGATTTATGGCATGATATTGAATCGCCCGGATTGGTGCTTATCCCGGCAACGAATGTGGGGGACTCCCATTCCCGTGTTTTCGTGCGAAGGCTGCTCCACGCCACTAGCCGATTCCAAGGTGATTGAGCATATCAGTGTTCAAATGCAGGATGGAGGGGCGGATATTTGGTTTAGTCGTTCGGCTGCGGAATTACTTCCCATTGGAACAACCTGTGCGCAATGTGGCCATGGGTTTTTTAAGAAAGAACATGATATTTTAGATGTCTGGTTTGAATCAGGCGTAAGTCATGCGGCAGTGTTGAAGCCTAAAGGTGCTGGCTGGTACCCTGCGGATTTATATCTCGAAGGTTCCGATCAACATCGGGGGTGGTTTCACAGTTCGCTGTTGACTTCGGTGACGACGGATGAGCAAGCGCCTTATCGAGCCGTGCTGACGCATGGGTTTGTGGTAGATGGGGATGGCAAGAAGATGTCGAAATCGGCCGGCAATGTTGTCACCCCGCAGGAAATCATCAAAGAGTCCGGCGCGGAAATTTTGCGATTGTGGGTCGCCTCACAGGATTATCAGGAAGATCTGCGCATCTCCAAAGACATTGTGAGGCAGTTGATGGATGCGTATCGAAAGGTGCGTAATACCTGCCGGTTTCTCTTGAGTAATTTGTATGATTTTGATGAAGCTGTTCATGCGGTGCCTCATGCCGATTTGCCGGATCTGGATCAATGGGCGCTATGGCGGTTAGGCCAACTGATCGACAATGTGAAAAAGGGGTATGCGCAATTTCAATTTCGCCAAGTCGTGCATGAGATAGATTATTTTTGTTCCACCGATATGAGTGCGACCTATTTGGATATTCTGAAAGACCGTTTGTATACCTTTCCGACTGACTCGCAACTTCGACGAGGTTCCCAGACCGTCTTGTTTGGGATTGTGACCGCGTTAGCCAAACTCATGGCCCCGATTCTGAGTTTTACCGCCGAAGAAATTTGGCAGGTGTTGCCAGATTCGAAACAGAAGGGTTCAAAACTGGGCAGTGTCCATCTTGCGGAATTCCCAGAAGCACCGACGGTTTTTGCCAATCCTGAAATACACAGCACGTGGGATTATTTATTTCAGGTAAGAAAGGTTGTTCAGGGAGCGTTGGAGAAAAAACGACGAGACAAAATCATTGGTTCGTCTTTAGAGGCTAAAGTTGTCTTGCAGGCGGCCGAGCCAAATGGTGCCCTGCTAAAACGGTATCTAGAGGATCTTCCCGCGCTCTTTATTGTCTCCTGGGTGGAAGTGGAACCGATTGAAGAACTCGTAGAGAAAGATCATGAATTGGTGGATGCCAATCTTGGTTTGGTCATCGATGTCGTGAAGGCTGAAGGAGCCAAATGTGATCGATGTTGGAATATTCGAAACGATGTGGGGTCTCTGGCAGAACATCCCACCCTCTGCGGCCGTTGTGTGGAGGCGCTGGTGTGAGTGACACGATCCGTCGATATGGAATACTAGGGTTCGTGGTTCTAGCCATTATCGTGGTTGATCAATTGACGAAGGCCTATATCGACGGCACCATGTACCTACACCAATCGATCTCGATTATCCCTGGGTATTTTAATCTCACCTATATCCGCAATCCTGGAGCAGCGTTTGGGATCATGGGGACAACGAGTAGTGGGTTCAGACTCGTCTTCTTTTTTCTGACATCGATCTTAGCCATGGGCCTACTCATCACCATTTTTTTTTCGGCTCGATCCACATGATTGGTGGGGGCAATTAACCATTGCGTCGATCTTTGGTGGAGCTATTGGAAATTTTATTGATCGGCTGCAATATGGTGAAGTTATTGATTTCTTAGATTTCTATGTTAACGGCTATCATTGGCCAGCGTTCAACGTGGCCGATTCGGCGATTAGTGTCGGTGTGGTTTCTCTCCTCCTCTTATTTGCCTTCGAAAAGCGCAAACCGGATCTAACCCCACAAGAAGACTCTCAATTGTAAATGGTTGGAGTCTGAATTGATTACTTTTCTCATCATACTGGTGAGTGCTGGAGCGAGTATTGGACCTGTTCATCAGGAGCCGTCGAATACTTGCCCATCCTGGGGGACTCCGATCCATGTTCATGTTCATGGCATTCGCAATGCCCAAGGCACCGTGAAAGCCGTGTTGTATGGGCCGGATCCGAACACCTTTTTGGTGAAAGGGAAGAAAACTGATAAGGAAAGAGAACCGGCTGAAGAAGGTTCAATGACTCTCTGTGTGGCCGCTCCCGATAAGGGTCGGTATGCGGTGGTGGTGTATCATGATGAAAACGATAATCATAAATTCGACCGCAATTGGATTGGCCTCCCAACGGAAGGTTTCGGTGTCTCCAACAACCCCACGTTATTTTTAGCCCCTCCTAACTTTGAAGAATCGGCTTTTGAAGTCAATGGAGAATTAATAAACATCGAGGTGGAAGTGAAGTATTAATACAATACTTTGAGATGAAAAGGCTACGTCCAGGATCGAAATTGTTTTTTAGCCGTTCAGCCATCATTTAACGGTTTGTCTTATTTCCTGGTGGCGTTTTTTGCTTGGATCTAGAGTGAGCCATTGCCTCAAACGGTCGTTGGAAAATAGGTGAGAAAACGACTATTGTTTTTCTTTATGTGATGAGATGTTTTATGGATCACGGAAATAAGAGGAGATGCGTGTGAAGAAACGGCAGGGGGGCTTTGTCAGGATAATCATGATAAATGTCGGTGTCTTTCTGTCTGTGGCGCTTGCGGTTAACCTGCTGGCCTCTTTTTATTGGGACGGCCGGTATCTCTGGAAAAAAATCTTTATCCCCATTAATGAGAAAGCGTACACCCAAAGCCTACCTGACCAAGAGCAGGCCAAACGTATTTATCGCGAGAAAAAGCAATTGGATACGCGGTATGTTCCCTATCTCGCCTGGGCCAGGAAACCGTTTCAGGGGGAAACGACCACGGTAAATGCTGAAGGAGACAGAATTCATCCTATAAAGACAGAGTATCCCATTCAGCATGTGCGATTTTTTGGCGGGTCAACGATGTGGGGGACCGGTGTCGACGATCACAATACTATCCCCGCACATTATAACGCTCTTCATCAGGATTACCGTGTGTACAATCACGGGGAGTCGGGTTTTGTGAGCCGTCAGGGGTTGGAGCGTTTGGTAAATCTTGTCAATCAAGATGCTCCAATGGATGTGGTGATCTTTTATGATGGGTGTAATGATTGCCTATCGCTTTGTCGTGTGGATGTTTCGATCAATGGGCATCGTGAGGAGGCCGAGATGGCCCAGAAGTTGGAGCATCGTTGGCAGGTAGTCGATGCCCTCATTGGATCCATTCAAATGGTAATTCATAAAATCGTCAAAAAGGGGAAACGACCACCATCTCGATGTGGGGACAATCCGGCTTACGCAAAAAAGGTTGCATCCACTTTAGTGAATAATTGGAAAATTGCCAAATCGTTGGCTGCGCTGGGGGGTGCAGAATTTCATGCCATTCTCCAACCCGTGGCTCCGCTAGGCCATCCCAACATTGAATATTTGGAAGATAGAGGAAGCCAAACGGATTGGCACGTGGTTTATCCCTTTGTTCGAGAAATTCAAGCGAGAGAAAATCTTTTTTGGATTCATGATTTCACCGATGCTTTTGATGTCGATGAGTACATCTACATCGATAGTTGCCATGTGAATGGACGAGGCAATCAAATCATTGCTCAAAAAATCAGTGAGCTCCTCCATCGCCAACTCTCAGGATAATATTTCTTCCGGTCAGCTTTTAACTGGTTGGGGCGAGTTTTTTTGAATCATCCGACTGTATTACTGACAAACATCATGCCTGATGGCTTGAAGAGGCGGTAGTTTTGGATCCGTAGATTTCACCGCCTTCATTCTTAAGGGTCTTTCTGGGCTGGCCTCTACTATCAATGCTAGGTGGGATGGAAGGAGTGCGGGGAACCACATGCCCGGTACCGGGATGCCCGGTGCCGGGCTTGTGGTGTCGAATGTTGTGGTATGCCAACTATTTTAGGATCGGATGCCGGTAACCATTTGAAGGATGATACCGGTAAGGAACATCAAGCTGATTCCGGTAAAAACTCCCCAGGAGCATTGAACGCGGCGGGAGGCTGTGTAAAAAATGGTCGTGAGAGAAAAGATCACATAGAGCAGTGATCCAGCTGCCAAAGCAAAAAACATGATGGTGAAGTAATAGGAAACGGCAAATCCGCTAATTACAGTTCCAAGGCAGGTGGGAAGGCCGGCCAGCAAGCCCATCAAGAGAATATCTTTGAGGCCTGGTTTGGATGTACCTGCGGATCCGATGATGGCAAACCCTTCCGTGCCGTTATGGAGGGAAAACCCCATAATCAGCAAGCCCCCCAACACCCATTCGCCTTGCATATAGGCCGCGCCAATGGCCAAGCCTTCTCCCAAATTATGGAGTCCCATTCCTAATGCGATCATGTATGGTAGAAAGAGTTTTGCTGGTTCAGTGCGATAGCGTCCTTGTTGCCGTTGTTCAATCAGGACCAACCCGACATACCCGATGAGCAAGCTTCCCAAGAAAACCACCCAGGACAAGGGGTCTGTAGCCCCAGTTTGTTCAACAGCCTCATGCATGAGGTCAAAAAAGAGATAGACCAACACGCCGGTGGCGATCCCCGTCAAATACCCTTCCAAGGATCGATTGATGCCTTTTGCAATGAGAAGGGCCAGGCCAATACCCAAATATATAGGAAATAACCCTGCTACGGCTCCCAACTCAATCAACTGCCAAACATTAAACATGGGTCATGACTTTCTTTGATTAAGCCCCCGGCTTCTTTACTGGAAAGGGGAAGGTCACGAAATTGAAGTTGAAATCCCTTATCATTCTCGAAAAGCATGGAGATTTTAATACATTGATCTCACCCTTTGGTAGGCATATGGGAAAAAGGGTGGCGAGCGTTTTTCAGAGAAACGTTGGTTTTTATAAAGAGACAGACATGCAGTCACTTAATTGTGTCTGACCCCCTATTGATGGGGAGACTGGATTGCTGGGGGTGAGGCTAGAAAGAAACCGGAGAATGTGGCAGGCGATTAGACTTTGGAGGTGGAATCGCCACGAGATGATGGCTCATAAATTCCTCATGACTTCACCGTGGTTATTTGGGTGTTAGCAATGTTTGTGTCTCATCATACATTGGTTGAGGAGGAGATTTTCTGCTCTTTAGCAGAACCGAAATGATTTCTCTCCACAGACTGGGATCGAAGGGGGTTGTGCGCAATGCCTGGAATCCAAACCG
>JBFJON010000087.1:0-6257 GCA_041617575.1 Nitrospirales bacterium
AATGATCACACCACCGATTGCTTTCGACATCCCTCAAACGGAAAATCTCGGCCTTCACGAAATAAGACCAAAGGTAATAGGGGCTCTTCGTCAACTCACACAGAGACATTTCAACGATCCCTCCCCCTTAAGTCTCGAAACAAAAGACCACCGAATATCCGTCTTAAACGCATCTATGATTCCCCTTCCCCGGGAGATGGATTTCGAGTACTCGTGGATCGATTGTGGCCCCGAGGCATTTCTAAAGAGACTGCCCAATTGGATTTGTGGCTTCAAGAAGTGGCCCCTTCGACGGCTTTGCGCAAATGGTTTAACCATGAGGTTAGTCGGTGGAAAGAATTTACACGCCGATATACGGCAGAACTGGACCAACAGCCTGAAGCGAGAGAAAAGCTCAGAAAAATTGCAACAAAAGGCCGACTGACTCTACTATTTAGTACTTCAAACCTAGAATGGAACAATGCCGTAGCCTTAAAAGCCTATTTGGAGCAGCCGACCACATGAAGGCCTTTCCATTCTTCCTATACTTACAATCAGCATTGGATAGAACATTTCGTTTTTCGGGTCGCGATCAGAATAATGCAACCAATAATCCAGGAAGATAAAACCAGATGTGGCTTTGCCAGCGTTGCGACATTAGCAGGCGTAATCTACCCGCAGGTGAAAAGGGTGGCAGCGCAATTAGGAATCGAGGTGCAAAACTCCCAACTCTGGTCGGGTACCACGTATGTTCTAACACTCCTCACGCACTACGGTCTCTCAACTTCTCCAAACAAGAAGCCCTTCGAATCCTGTGATAATTTACCTTCACTAGCGCTATTAGCGATCAAATGGCCCTCCAAAGGAACTCAGGCTATCTGGCATTGGGTCATATTTTGGCGAGAACAAGAAGGATCGGTCGTCTTGGATTCGAAACAGTCTCTCCAGAAACATATCCGTATTGACTTTGGCAAAATGAAACCCTAATGGTTTATTCCCGTGAGTTCCAAGAGATCCTTGTGAACGTGTATTTCTAGCCAACATGGGAATCACTGCATGCAACTCCGTCGACCCATAGATGAATTAGCCAGCTGTTGTTGGCTGGCCCGTATGGTCGATAAAGTTCGGGCTTCACAACATGGCGACTTTCCACTTCTCTATCGCGTGTCCTTAGGCAGCCCAATCGGAGTTGACGGCTATTTCCTTAGACATTTTGGCCTCTCTTTTCGCCAATTTCGAAACGCCGTCATCGAAAACAAAAATGACGAAAATCTTGCACAATGGTTTCTCAATCAACCGGGAGTCAATTCCTCAATAATTGCCAGCTGGAATGCGTACGGTCCCAAGATTGGCACGCCGGGCTACCCCGCCTCCCTTTTACGGCATTTCATTAAATGGTTCGTGTATCCCAAATCCATTCGCTATCCAGTGAACAGTCTCTTTGAGATGATTGAGCAGGATGAAAAATTGTGAGCCCACCCCACCCCTGAAACACTGTCCTCTGAATTCACCGTACATCATTCCCTTTTTATGGAATTTGTGAGCATATATGAACTATCAAGGAATTTTGGAAGAAATCCATTACGAAATCCTGCAGGTGTTACCCTACGGAACAGTCGCAACCTATATTCCCCAGCTGGCCACCATTTCACCTCAGAAATTTGGAATGGCGGTCCAAACAGTCGATGGAGAGTTATTCCACATTGGTGACGCCTTTGAGCAATTCTCGATTCAAAGCATTTCAAAAGTCTACACATTGGCCCTCGGATTCAGTTTTGAAGGCGATAAGATTTGGACACGAGTCGGACTGGAACCATCCGGATCGACCTTCAACTCCCTCGTCCAGCTCGAGTATGAACACGGCATACCCAGAAATCCGTTTATCAACGCAGGAGCCCTGGTCATCTCCGATATCCTTTTATCGCATCTGAAAGATTCCAAATCCTCTTTTCTTGAGTACGTCCGGCAACGGGCAAATAATGACACCATTCAGGATGACCCTCAGGTGTCCCGTTCGGAGCGACAAGCGGGATTTCGGAATGCCGCAATGGCCAATTTTCTTAAAAGTTATTCGAATCTCACGAATGAGGTCGAAGAGGTATTAGCGTTTTATTGCTTTCACTGTTCTATATCGATGAGCTGTGTAGACCTGGCGAAAGGATTTCTCTTTTTGGCCAACAAAGGTCACTGCCCTTGGACTAATCAGAAGGTTCTCACTCCCAGCCAAACAAAAAGAACCAACGCCCTTTTGCTCACCTGCGGAACCTATGACGCTGCTGGAGATTTCGCCTACAATGTCGGACTACCAGGGAAAAGTGGGGTGGGAGGAGGGATTGTCGGCGTGATCCCAAACCGGCTCACTGTTGCCGTATGGTCTCCTGGCTTAAATGAAAAAGGGAATTCTGCAGCAGGACAATATGCACTCGAATTATTCACAACCAAGACAGGTGTTTCCATTTTCTAAATAATGAGATGGCATACAATCGTTTTATGGTGTCTGGACGGGACGTTAAATGAGAACTTCCCCTTGACCGCTCAAGAGATCTCACTCACCACACAGGAGATCGAAGCACCGGGAACCCCTGTGACGGATGAAAGCGTGAAAGCTGGACTGCCTAAGAATCATGAAGCGCTGCGCAACTCACCACAATTCCCAACGAACGATGCACTTACCCACTTATGATTGGCAGAAGTCCTGAGTCAGCAAAGCGACCCGAATGGAGCCATTAAGAAGTATCAGGCCGCTATTCAGGAAAACCCAGAAATGGCAGTCGCTTTTCGTGGGCTTGGTGCAGTCTACGTGGATAAACACGAATGGAAAAAGGCTGAACAGGCATTACGGTAAGGCGCGGAACTCAATCCTCAGGATTACCCGGCCTTGTATTGGCTGGGACGTTCACTCATCGCACAGAAACACTTTCATCAGGCTCAAGAAGTTTTAGCGACAGCCACCCAATTAGATCCAATCAATCCAGAGTCCCATGCAGACCTAGGACTGGCCTTGATGGCTCAAGGTCTTAGCAAAGAAGCAGAGGAGGCATTAAAGAAAGCTATTGCGCTGCAACCGGATTTTTCCGAGGCCCATCATCGACTTGAACAAGTTCGTGGCGCCCGAGATGACTCAGCACAGCTGATTCAATCGGCTCTGTACATTCTCCATGCCCTGTTTCGCCGAGAATGATTTCGATGGATATAAAAAAAGCGGCCTGCAAGACTTATGTCCACAGGCCGCTTTCCAATCGGTGGAGCTCGTCCAGGTTCCTTTCGTTACTTGTCTAGATCACCAAGCTTCTCCTTCACGGTTTCTTCAGCCTTATCCATCATGCCACCGGACTCTTCCTTCGTGGCATCTTGGGCTTCGATGGATCTTTCAGGTTCAGCCTCTTGGCTCTCCATCATCTTGCTGGCCTCTTGGTTCTCCATCGTCTCACTGGTCTCTTGTTTGGCTTCTTCCGCTTTGCCTTTGAGTTTATCCATCATCCCAGCCAAGGAAACGCTTCCTAAACTCATCAGGAACAGACCAGTTAATACCGAAATCATCAACTTCTTCATAACGGCACCTCCAATGAATTGTAAAAGAAAGGGGGATTTGAGAGGGGAGATTCCTCTGCGCTTTTTAGCCCAATAAAGTCAAACTTGGGTCCTCCCTTTGTTCTTTCACTATCCTTTAACACAAACAACCTGACGCAACGTATGCATAATCTCGACCAAGTCCTCTTGGGTCCGCATCACGGCATCAATCGACTTATAGGCCCCTGGGGTCTCATCAATGACATCTTTATCTTTTCGACATTCCACTCCGTTGGTGGCCTGCTCATGGTCGGCTAACGTAAATTGGCGTTTGGCTTCTCCTCGTGACATGGCCCGGCCAGCCCCATGACTACAACTATGAAAACTTTCAGGATTTCCCTTGCCTCGAACAATATATGAATGCGCGCCCATACTGCCGGGAATAATCCCTAAATCGCCGGTTCGTGCTCGTACGGCACCCTTACGTGTCACCCACACCTCTTGTCCATAATGCGATTCGACGGTCACATAATTATGGTGGCAATTGACCACTTCGTGTGTGGTCTCAAAGGGTGGTATTTCTCCAGACTCGCGAATGGCTTGACCCAAGTTATCCAACATGAGACGGCGATTGGTCATCGCAAAGTCCTGCGCCCATCCCACCGCCTGCACATAATCGTCAAACGATTCCGTGCCTTCTTTCAAATATGACAAATTCACATCAGGCAAATTCCGCATCCATTTCCGCATGTCACGCTTGGCCAACTCAATAAAGTAGGTCCCGATCCGATTGCCCACTCCCCGCGACCCGCTATGCAACATCAACCACACCGACTCCTGAGTATCCACACAGACTTCGATAAAATGATTCCCGGTACCTAATGTCCCAAGATGATTCACATCATTCCCGCGATTAAGCTTGGGATGTTTCGCAAGAATCTCAGCATAGGTCGGTTGCAACCGTCGCCATTCCTTCAGATGATGCTCAGGAATATTCCACCACGCGCCCCGATCATTCTTTTGCCCATTATTCGTCCGCCCATGAGGAACCGCCTGTTCAATCGTTGATCGAATCTTTCGCAACGAATCGGGTAAGTCCCTGGCATTCAAAGTCGTCTGTACCGCCATCATGCCACAGCCAATATCCACACCGACCGCCGCAGGAATGATGGCGCCCTTCGTAGGAATCACGCTCCCAATCGTGGCCCCAATCCCCCAATGCACATCGGGCATAGCGGCCACCCATTTATAGACAATCGACAACGAAGCCACATTACGCAATTGTTGTTCCGCCTCTGACTCCAGGGGCACACCCCTAGTCCAAGCCTTAATCGGCACCCCACAACCAGACTCAATCAGTTGATAAGAAGGTTCAGGCATCATCATATGCTAGATTGCATTCAAGTCAGAGGGTCGTTGCGGTCTTTGAAAGTCAATTCGGCGATTGCCGATTTGTCGAGTTCACCTTTGCCGGTTACCACCAGCCGTTGATATTGCTCCCAGGTGGCTTTGGCCAACGGCAAGGATAAACCAACTGAATCAGCCATGGCACAGGCAATGCCGGAATCTTTCGCGGCATGAGCAGCCGAAAAATAGCATTCATGATCACGGTTTTGCATATCGGCCCCATCAGTTTCTAGCACCCGGGAGGCTGCTCCGGTCTGACTGAACACTTCTTGGAGCATGGCTAAATCTAAACCGAGGGCCGCACCCAGACCCAGGCCCTCCGCCAAGCCCGCCGTATTGATATTCATGACCATGTTAACTAAAGCTTTAACCCGCGCAGCCTTCCCAGCTTCTCCGATATATCGAACTTTTGCACTCAGCATTTCAAGGATTGGCCTTGCTCGATCAAAACTCTCCGGCTTCCCGCCACACATCAAATACAGCGTGCCCTCACGAGCTTGTGGAATGCTGCTGGCCATACAGGCTTCAAGGGATTGACCTCCGTTTTGCTCCACGAGAGTTTCCACGTCAATATGCACCTCAGGCGAGACCGTCGCGCAATTCACAAACAGGCGCCCTTTCGCTTGCGTTAAAAGACTGGCCGGATCAGCAGCAGAAAAAATCCCACGCATACCAACATCGTCAGTCACCACGGTAAAGACCACGGTCGCTAATTCGGCCACTCGGGCCGTAGTCCGCGCACATTCAGCCCCTATATCCTGAGCGAGCGATGCCGACCTATTGGCATCAATATCGTACACGGCCGTCACACGACCTCCAACATCTTTCAACCTACGAGCCATATTGGCACCCATGCGCCCCACTCCCACAAATCCTATCTGCTCCACTGACTGAGCCATATTCTCCCCTTTCGACATATGAAAGTCGCACCAGACAAAGCAGATGGGAAAGCGTCAAACAATTCTCTAGTCCATTCGTTACATCTAACAAACATGTACTAATAAGTATAGGGTTCAGACGAAATCCACTAATGATAAGCGGAAAAACCCACCTCATGTGAAACTCCATGGTCCAAAAGCGAGATTTCCTAAAAATGTAACCAAGCTTTTCCCTTCGGTTCTCGCAAACATTTGAAACAAATTTGGCCTACATCGGACAATAGGGCATGCCCCTGTAAAGCAGTGTTCGCGTATCCCATGCACCTTTCGACCATCACCATGGAGTCGCACAATGAAAGCCATAGCCGTTATTCCTGGAAAGCCGAATTCTATTCATATACGCCAAGTCCCTTCCCCGCAGTTGGACCACATTCCCCACAATCGAGGTGTGCTCATTCAGGTCCTTCGAGTGGGCGTGGACGG